>NZ_JAFCMC010000060.1:0-23550 GCF_018130085.1 Bradyrhizobium sp. AUGA SZCCT0169
CCGATATATTCGATCACACCGTCGGATCGCCACCGCGCCACATCGCCGGTGCGGTACAGCCGTGCACCGGCAGGGCCAAACGGATCGGGAATAAAACGTTCCGCCGTCAGCGCGCCGCGCTGCCAATAGCCGCGCGCCAATCCCTCGCCGCCGATATAGAGCTCACCGGCAACCCCGACCGGCGCAAGATTGAGATCATTGTCCAGGATGCGCAGCGTGGTGTTGCCGATCGGACCGCCCAGCATCGGGCGGTCGTCTTGCGCGTCGAGGCGATGACGGGCTGACCACACCGTGGTTTCGGTCGGACCGTACAGGTTCCAGAGCTCGCCGGCCTGCGCCACCAGCCGCCGCGAAAGGTCCGGCGGCAGCGCCTCGCCGCCGCACAGCACCCGGCAGGTTGCCGGAAGCTGTGGCCCATCGTGATCGAGCAGCATCCGCCAGGTCGACGGCGTCGCCTGGATCATCGTCACGCCTTGCGCGGCTACCATCGTCTTGAGCTGGCCCGGATCATGCGCGGCGGCGCGATCCGCCAGCACGACGCGGGCGCCCAGCGTGAGCGGCAACCACAATTCCAGCACCGCAATGTCGAACGACAGCGAGGTCAGGCCGAGCACGCGGTCCTGCGGCGTCATCCCCGGCTGTTCCGCCATCGTCGCCAAAAAATTCGTCACTGCGTCGTGGCGGACCATCACGCCCTTGGGCAGGCCGGTCGAACCCGACGTGTAGATCACATAGGCCAGACTCTCGGGGTGGATGGCGACGTCGAGATTACCAGCGCCATGATCCCCGCCTCTATCCGCCTCATCGAGCAGCCACGCTTCGGCGCCGGTCTCCTTCAGCACCGGGGCAAACTGCTCCAGCAGCGACGTCTGCGTCAGCACCAGTCCTGCGCCGCTGTCGCGCAGCATGTGGAAAAGCCGCTCCGCCGGATAATCCGGATCGAGCGGCAGATACGTCCCGCCGGCCTTCAGCACCGCCAGCAACGCCACCATCATCGCGACGCCGCGCTCCAGCGCCAGACCGACCACGACGTCCGTCCCGACGCCGTAATCCCGCAAGCCTCGAGCCAGTCTGTTGGCTCGCTTGTTCAGCTCGCCATAGCTCAGCGCCGCATCGCCATACACCAGCGCGATCGAATCCGGGGACCGGCGCACCTGCTCTTCGAACTGGGCGTGAAGGCAACGGTCTCGCGGATACCCGGCGTCCGCCCGATTCCACGTATCGAGCAGGAGTTCGCGCTCCTCAGGCGGCAAAATGTCGAGTTGCCGGACGGGAAACTGCGGCCGTCGCTCCAGATTATCGGCCAGTTGCTCGAGCGCATGCTGCATCAACGCACAGACGCGTTCGGGCGACAGCGGATGGATCACTTGCGCCGTCAGACCCAGTGCCTGACCGTAATCCTCGACGGACAGCATCAAGGGATAGTTGGTGCGCTCTTCGCCGCCGAGCCACTCGATTCCGTCCACGCCCACGGCGGACTCACCCACGCATGAGTCGGCCGGCATGGCGTTATGGCGGTAGTTCAGGATCGAACTGAACAAGGGGGCCGGCGCCGCAACCTTGCTGCATCTTTGGGCAAGCGCCAGCGAGGCATGCTCATGCGCCATCAGTTCGGTGAGCCGGGCGTGCGCACGGCGAACGCTGTCTTCGACCGCGGTGCCATCGAGGTCGAGCCGCAGCGGCAATGTGTTGATGAATAATCCCATGGTGCGATCACCACCGGCGCCGGCATGCATGCGGCCAAACAACACCGTGCCGAACACGACGCGCTCGCGTCCGCTGCTCCGCGCCACCACCTGGCCCCAGGCGAGATGGCAGAGACTGGCTAGACTCACGCCCAGACGCCGCGCCTGAACCCGCAGCCGTCCGTTGAGCGATTGCGACAGCGTTCGCCGGGCTTCCGACACGCCACGGCCGTCGCCGTGCACCCTGTCCAAACCAAACGGCGTGGTCGGTTCATCGACATCCGACAGCATGCCGCGGAAAAAGCGCTCATGCCCGGCCGTAGCTTCCGCTCCCCGCGTCTGAGCCACGAGATTTCGGAACGGATACGGAGCCGGCAACTCATGACCACGCCCGGCCAATATCTGCCGAACTTCGTCATGCATCACTTCCAGCGTGGAATGATCGCCGATCAGGTGATGCAGCAGCACCAGCAGCAGCCAGCGCTCCTTGCCGGGATCGCGGGCCACCGCAAAGCGCAACAGCGGCGCCTGGCCAAGATCGATCCTGCTCCGCCGCGGATCAAAACGCTGCGCAAGCTGTTCGTGCGCCGGGCTTTGGGAGTCCAGTTCGACCTCGGTGACAATCAAGAGAGCCTGTCGCCATACCACCTGCGCCGGCGTGGACAAGCCCTCCCATGCAATGGAGGTGCGGAGAATGTCGTGACGATCGATCACCTGCCGAACGGCTACGAGATAGCGGTCGAGCAAATCGCGGTTTGCAAACGCCATCTGCCCGACCAGCAGATAAGGGTCGCCCTCCGCTGCCAGCAGATGGTGAAACATTATGCCGTCCTGCAGCGGCGATAATCCGTAGATGTCCTGGATGTTGGCAACGCCACCGGGAACGTTCGCCGCGATGCGGTCGATGTCCGATTGCTCCAACGCGATCAGCGGCAACATGTCGGACGTGATCGCCGTCGCCTGCACCGGGATCACGTTGGCCGGCACGTCGGCCACGCCGCCGCCATCGAGGCTCGCGGCGAAATCAGCCATCACCGGCCTGGCGAACAGCGTGCGCACGGGCGCGCTGAGCGAATGCCGCTGCAATCGCTCCAGCATGCGGACTGCGAGCAGCGAGTGACCGCCGAGTTCAAAGAAATGATCGTTGCGCCCAATGCGCTCGACGCCAAGCAGTTCGGTCCAGGCCTTCGCAACGATTTCTTCGCGTTCGCCTAGCGGCGCTTCATAGTCGCGGCGCACGAAGGCATCGTCCTCGGGCGACGGCAGCGCCTTTCGATCGACCTTGCCGTTCGGCGTGAGCGGCAACGCGTTCAGGCGCACGAAAGCCGACGGCACCATATATTCCGGCAGGCAGGCACGGAGGTGCCCGCGCAATGCAGCCGCAAACTCGCCGCTGTCGTCAACCCGTGATGCCGGCACCACATAGGCGACCAGCCGCTGGTCGCCGCCATGATCGTGGCGCGCCAGCACCACCGCATCAGCAACACCGGGGTGCCCGTTCAGCCGGAACTCGATTTCGCCTAATTCAATGCGGAAGCCACGGATCTTGACCTGATGGTCATTGCGGCCGAGGAACTCGATATTGCCATCCGGCAAATAGCGGCCGAGATCGCCGGTGCGATACATCCGCGCCTCTGCGTCACCGCTGAAGGGATCGAATACGAAGCGTTCCGCCGTCAGATCGGCACGATTGAGATACCCCCGCGCGACCCCTGCTCCGCTGACATAGATCTCGCCGATCGCCCCGAGCGGAACCGGCGCGCCGAATCCATCCAGCAGGTAAATCCGCGTGTTGGGAAGCGGGCGACCGATCGGGATGACGCCGCCTTCGAAGTCCATCGGCCGCAGCCAGGTTGTGGCGCAGACGGTTGTCTCCGTGGGACCGTAGCCGTTGAAAGCGGCCACGCCCGAAGGAACGCCCTTGATCAGCTCGGCCCTGGGTAGTTCACCGGCGAGGACAAGCACCCGAAGTGATGCCAGACGATCAAGGTCCGTGCGCCCCTGCAGTAAGGCGGGCGGCAGGGTTGCGTGTGTAATGCCGTTGTGTGCCAGATAGTCCAGCAGTTCCGCCGCGTTGCGATGCTCTCGCGGGCCGAGCAGAAACAATTCGGCCCCGGAGCACAGGGCCATGACGACTTCCCAGGTGCTGGCGTCAAAGCTGAAGGAAGCGAACTGAACGACGCGGCTGCGCGAGGAAACTTCAAACAGCGCCCGTTGGGCACGTGCCAGGTTCACCGCGCCGCGATGCTCGACCATCACGCCTTTGGGCGTGCCGGTAGAACCCGACGTATAGATAATGTAGGCGAGATGACGCGATGTCAGGCCCACGACCTCCGGATTTGACTTCGCCAACCCGGCGATAACAGACGCCCCCGCTTCCAGATCAACGATCTCGCACGCCGTATTCGCGAGCGCCGAGCGCCCGGCATCGTCGCAAATCAATAATTTTGGCTTTGCGTCCTCGACGATCTGCCGCAGCCGTTCGACCGGATAGGCGGGATCCAGCGGCAGATAGGCGCCGCCTGCCTTGAGTACGGCCAGCAGGCTGACGACCATGGCGATGCCGCGTTCCAGGCAGATTGCGATCGGCTGGTCCGGACCCGCGCCCCGCTCGATCAGATAGTGCGCGAGCTGGTTGGCCCTTGCATCCAGTTCGCTGTAACTCAGGCGAATATCCTCATGTGCCAGCGCAATGGCATCGGGTGCCTTCCAGACCTGCTCTGCGAACAATTCGTGGATGCAATGTTCGGACGGGTACGGCGTAGCGGTCTGGTTCCAGGACTCCAGCACGAGTTCGCGCTCTTCGGCACCCATCACATCGATTCGGCCAACGACCTGACCCGCATCGGCGACCATGGCTCGAAGCATGGCAAGCAGATAGTCCCGGTGACGCTCGACGGTTGCCTCGTCAAACAGTGCCGTCGCGTAATTCAGGGCCCCGATGATGCGGCCGTCGGCCTCACTCAGGTTGAGTTCAAGATCGAACTTGATCTCGCTCAGAGCAGTATCCGTGATCTCGGCTTTCAGGCCCGGCAGTTCGAACTTTGCCGATTCGTTATTCTGCCAGGCGAACACGACCTGAAACACCGGGGCATGATCCAGACGCCGCGGCGGCTGAATGATTTCGACGAGTTGCTCGAACGGCAAATCCTGATGGTCCTGGGCCGCCAGCGCCGCACCGCGCACGCGGCTCAGTAGCTCCGCCACGTCAGGTTCGCCCGACAGATCGACGCGAAGCGCCAGCATGTTGACGAAGAAGCCGACCAGACCCTCGATTTCACGCCGGTTGCGGTTGGCAGTCGGCGTTCCGATCACGACATCGTTCTGACCTGACAGCCTCGACAGCACGGCCGCCCATGCCGCCAGCACCGTCATGAATGCGGTCGTGCGATGAGACTGGCTTAGCCGTTTGATGCCATGCGCGAGCCCTGCGTCGATCTCGATCGGCAAGGACGCGCCGGCGATAGACTTGTTCGGTTGCCGCGGCCGATCGGTCGGTAGCTCGAGCAGTGCCGGAGCGCCCGCCAGCGCCTGCCGCCAGTGATCGACCTGCCGCTGCAATCGCTCACCCGTCAGCCACTGCCGTTGCCAGGCGGCATAGTCCGGATACTGAATCGGCAGCGCCGGCAGTGGATCGCCCTCGCCGGCCATGAAGGCGCGATACAAGGCGCCCAGCTCGCGCACGAGCACAGCAATGGACCAGCCGTCGGAAACGATATGATGCTGGGTTAGCAGGAACAGATATTCGCTCTCCGCGGTCCGGATGAGGCGACCGCGGATCAACGGCCCCTGGGAGAGATCGAAGGACGTATTCGCCTCATCGCGGCTCAGCCGCACAAGCACCTGCTCGCGCGCCGGATCGGCCCGTAAATCATGTACGAGCAAAGGCACGCCCTGGCCGGCAGGCAGCAGCTCGACGCTGGGCTGTCCGTCGACAACGCGAAAAATGCTTCGCAGGGATTCGTGACGCGCAAACAGCTGGTCCAGACTGCGACGCCAGGCGATGACGTCGAGATCGCCCACAAGGCGCAACGCGCCGCGAATGTGATAGTTGGTGCTGCTGCCCTCGAGCTGCGCCAGCAGCCAAAGCCGCTGTTGCGCAAAGGACAATGCCAAAGGCCCGTCGCGTGGCACCGCCGGTATCGCGACGGGTTCGCCCCTGTTGGCGTTCCGGCTCCGGTCCTTGGCCAACGCCAGGAGTTTTCTCAACCCTTCTGCATCCAGCTCCCGCAAATCGGGTTTCAATGAATCCGCCATTGTCACAGTCCCGATGCGATCAGATCGTGAAGTTCTTTTGCATCGAACTCGCGTTCGATCAGCCTGATCGAAACGATCCGGGCGAACTGGGCGAGTTCCGGATGAACGAACAGATCCGAAATCTGGATCGACACGCCGAGATCCTGCGACACCCGGCTGAGCAGCCGCACCGCAAGCAATGAGTGTCCGCCGAGCTCGAAGAAATGGTCATTGCGTCCAATCCGCTCGACGCCCAGCAACTCGCTCCAGATCTTCGCCAGCGCGATCTCGATTTCGTCCTCGGGCGCCGAATAGACACGAAGGGAGGCAGCATCCTCGTCTGACGGGGGCAACGCCTTCCGGTCGATCTTGCCATTCGGGGTAAGCGGCAGTTGCTCCAGCACCATGATCGTCGCGGGAACCATGTAGTCCGGCAGCATCGCCGACAACGCCTCGCGCAGCGCCCGGCCGTCGAGCGTCTGCTCGCCACTTGCGTAGGCGATCAGCTGACGTCCCGCCCTCGCCTCGCGCGTCACGACGACCGCGGCACGCACGCCGCGCTGCTCCAGCAGGCGCGATTCGATCTCGCCCAACTCGATCCGGAAGCCGCGGATCTTCACTTGATGGTCCGCGCGTCCGACATATTCGATCACGCCGTCAGCCCGCCACCGCGCCAGATCACCGGTCCGGTAGAGACGCCCGCCGTCGCCGCCGAACGGATCCGGAATAAACCGTTCCGCCGTCAGTGCGCCGCGTTTCAGATACCCCCGCGCCAGCCCCACACCACCGATGAACAACTCGCCCGTTACGCCGGCTGCGACCATGTTGAGTTCAGCGTCGAGAATGTAGGCGGACCGGAGACCAACGGGCCGTCCGATTGGCGCGTATTGACCCGGCGTCAACGCAGCCTCGTCGACAGTCCATGCCGTCGGCGCGATCACCGTCTCGGTTGGACCATAGGCGTTGATCAGAAGACCGACATTGACTGCCCGACGAAACGTTTTGATTCCCGTATCCGACCAGGCCTCGCCGCCCACGATGCAGACTCTCAGCGAAAGGCGTCGGCCGCTATGCCGCAACGCTTCACTCAACTGGTCGGCATAGGCCGGAGGCAGGAAGAGTACCGTGACCGAATGACGCTCGATTTCGCCGACCAGGTCGTCGATCAGCAGACCTGGCCTGGACGGCAGGACGAGCGACCCGCCTGTCATCAGCGGCACCAGCCACCTTTCGTGGGCAATGTCGAAATTGATTGAAGCCGACTGGAATTCCCGGTCGCCGGCGTTCATGCCGTACAGCCGGCCGATCGCCTCGCAATGCATGGCGAGCGGCCCGTGCGAGACCGCTACTCCCTTCGGTGTTCCCGTCGAGCCCGAGGTGTAGATCACATAGGCCAGGCTGTCCGGATGGATTTCGACATCGAGGTTGCTCGCATCGTCACCGGCGCGCCACTGCTGCGGCTCGTCCAGACGCAAGGCCTCGACCCCGGTGTCGCGGAGCACTGGCGCAAGACGCTTGAGCGGCGCGCTTTCCGTCAATACCAACTTGGTCGCACTGTCACGCAGCATGTGGGCGAGGCGATCGTCCGGATAGTCCGGATCGAGCGGAAGATAGGCGCCGCCGGCCTTCAAGACAGCCAGCAGCGCGACCATCATGTCCGGGCTGCGCGCCAGCGCCAGGCCGACCAGGCGATCCGGACTAATGCCCCACCGGCGAAGCCGTCGCGCCAGCCGGTTCGCCCGGGCGTTCAATTCACCATAGCTGACCGACGTCTCGCCCCACACCAGCGCAACCGCCGAATGCGCCTGCGCGGCCCGCGCCTCGATCTGCGCGACGACGCCGATATGGGACGGCCGCGATGCCGCCAAGTTCGCGGCGCCGCTCCAGTCCAGCAGCCGCCTTGCTTCATCGTTGTCGGGCAATCCGATATCACCCACCGGCCGCCCGGCATCGGCCACAACCTGCTCCAGCAATCCGTATAAGCCGTCTCGTAGACGCTGGATGCCGGCGCCGTCGAAACGGGCCCGGTCGTAGTTGAGCTCCAGATTGAGCGCATCCGCTCCGGCGAACACGGCAACCGCCAGCGCATAGTTCGTGGGCGTGACGTGCTCCACGCGTCCGAGACGAGGACCGTCCTCGCCGGTCTTCCGCAACGCCTCGTCGATCGGATAGTTTTCGAACACCAGGATGCTGTCGAACAGGGTCTGCCCGGCATGACCGGCCAGTCGCTGGATCTCGTATAGCGGCGTCCAGCCATGCTCGCGCAAGACCAGGTTCTGCTCCTGCAACTGACGCAGCCAATCGCCGACGCTGGCTTCCGGGCTTGGTGCGTCGACGATCGGCAGCGTGTTGATGAACAGGCCGACCATCTCCTCGGAGCCTGCCAGTTCCGCCGGACGGCCCGATACGGTCACCCCGAACGAGATTGCGCCTTGCCGCGAATGCCGCCGCAACAGTTGCGCCCACGCACCCTGAAGGAGCGTGTTGAGCGTCACCCGTTCCCGCTTCGCAAATGACTTCAGCCGTTCGGTCAGCTCGGCGCTTACCGCGAGCGCGATGCTGGCATGACCTGCGGCCTCCGGCACCATGCCGTTCGATGGCAGTGCATTCGCCAGCAAGGTCGGCGTATCAAGCTTTCCCAGCGCACCACGCCAGAACCTGGCTGCCGCTGCATGATCCCTGCCCTGCAGCCACGAGATGTAGTCGCGATAGTTGCCCTGCACCGTCGGCAGCGCGCCGCCGCTCATGTGCTGCAGCACCTCCGCAACCAGTCTCGCCGAGCTCCAGCCGTCGATAAAGATGTGATGATGGGTCCAGATCAGCCAGTGCCTGGCGTCATCGAGCCGGATCAAACGCACCCGCTGCAGCGGGGGGCGGGAGATATCAAAACCGCTTTCGCGCTCCCGGCGTGACGCGTCGGCCAGCGCGATTTCGAGCCGGCCGCTGCGCTCCAGCGCCACCGCCCGATCGCGCCAATCCTCCTCGACAAAGGGCACCGCCACTTGATGGTGCACGACTTGTTGCGCCGCGCCCGACAGCTGCTCCCAAACGAAGCCCGTGCGCAGCGCCGCGTGGCGGTCACTCACCGCCTGCCACGCCGCTTTGAGTTTGCCGGCATCGAAGCCAAACACTTCGATCCCGACCTGGTTTACATAGACATCGTCAACACCATCCCGGAGTGCGTGGAACAGCATGCCCTGCTGCATCGGCGAAAGCGGATAGATGTCCTCGACGCCGCGCAGGTCCAGCGTCGTGCCCAGCCGGTCGAGATCGGCTTGATTCAGGCCGGACAACGCAACGTCGGATGGCGTGAGAGCGGACGCGCCGCTGCAGCAATGCATCACCAGTTCGCGCAGGGCGGTCTCGTACATGTGCGCCAGCCGCTCGACCGTCTCCCGCCGATAGCGTTTGCGTCCATATCCAAAAGATAGAAGCAGACGTCCCTCACGCACCTGCCCCGTGACGTTCAGCCAGCCCCTGAGACGAGCGGATTCACTTCGTGACGCGCCTGAACTCTCCGGTGCGAAGTCAAAGAGCGAGGAGGCACCCACGCTACCGTCGAACCGGCCGAGATAGTTGAACACAATCTGCGGCTCCGCCAGGCGACCCAAAGCGTGGCGTTGCTCCTCGGAACCGAGATAGCGCAACACGCCGTAGCCAATTCCACGGTTCGGGACGGCGCGGAGTTCTTCCTTGACCGATTTGATCAGTGAGGCGTCGTCGCTCGATCCACAATTGAACCGCACAGGGAAAGCTGTCGTGAACCAGCCCACCGTGCGGGAAACATCGGCTCCGGGAAATACATCCTCACGGCCATGACCCTCGAGTTCGATCGTCAAATCTTCGGGCCCGCCCCAGCGCGAGACGGCGCGCACCAAGCTCGCCAGCAACAGATCGTTGACCTGCGTCCGATAGGCGGACGGCGCTTCCTGCAGCAGCCTCGACGTCAATTCCGTATCGAGGACCAACGACACCTCTTCCCCGTCCCCGACGAGGTCCGGACCACCATGATCGTTGTCGCATGGCAGAATTGTATCCGCTCCGCTCGCGAGCCAGAACGGCAGTTCATCGGCAAGCTCCGGGGCAGTCGCATAGGCGTGCAGCCGCTCTCCCCACGATGCAAAGGATTCGCTCTTCGGCGGCAGCGAAATCGCGACAGCGCCCTGCTTCAGCTGCTCGTAAGCTGCGGCAAGGTCTTCGAGCAAAACCCGCCACGACACGCCGTCAACCGCCAGATGATGAACCGCGATGAGCAGTCGTTGACTGCCATCGGCAAGATCCATGGCTGCCGCGCGCAACAAAGGGCCCGATGACAACGACAGGCTCACCTGCGCGGCGGAAGCAACCGCCGTTACCTCTGCGGCATCACCGACATCAGTGTGGACCCACAGCAATTCGGACGGCGCCGGCGCTGCGGCATATTCTGCTCGCCATTTGCCGTCGACCTGTTCGAAGCGTAAACGCAATGCATCGTGGTGATCCACGACCGCTGCAAGCGCACGTCGCAGCACCTCCCAGTCGACGCGCGACTGCGGGACCAGCAGCACCGCCTGGTTCCAATGATTGCGGTTGCCGGAATCCTCATCGAAGAAGCGGGTCTGGATCGGCAGCAGGCCATGCGCGCCGACTACCCAATCGCTCTCGACGATGGTCTCCGTCCTCGTCTTATCTTTCGCTGTGGCAGGCACCGCCGCGATGACGGCGACTTTTGCCAGTCGCGCCACGGTTTGCTGTCCAAAGACCTGTTTCGGCGTCAGGCGAATGCCGCGCTTGCGCAGCCGCGCGATGATTTGCAGGCTGAGAATCGAATCGCCGCCGAGTTCAAAGAAATTGTCGTTACGGCCAATCTGTTCCCGGCCGAGCACCTCGCGCCAGATCGCGGCGATCGCCTCTTCGGTCTCTCCTTCGGGCGCTGCGTAGTTCGCGACATCAGTGTCTTGATCCGGCTCCGGCAGCGCCTTGCGGTCCACCTTGCCGTTTGGCGTGAGCGGCAGGCGGTCCAGCAACACGACGCGCGACGGCACCATGTATTCCGGCACGACGGCAGCCAGCTGCTGCTTGATCGCCTCCGCCGTCGGCGCCGTGCCGGCCCGAGGCACGCCGTACGCGACCAGTTCCTGTCGTTCGGCGTCTGCCCCGATGGCGCGGGCAATCACCACCGCGTCGTCGATCTCCTGCAACGCCTTGACCACGCGCGCCACCTCGTCAAGCTCGATGCGATAGCCACGCAACTTGATCTGATCGTCCCCACGGCCGAGGAATATCAATCGCCCCGCCTGATCGCAGCGAACCAGGTCCCCGGTCCGGTAGAGCCGCTCTCCGGCCGATCCGAACGGATTCGGGACAAAGCGTTCGGCGGTGAGGCCCGGCTGACTCAGATAGCCCCGCGCCAGCCCGGCACCTCCGATATAGAGTTCACCGGTGACACCGATCGGCACCTCGTTCAGCGCGTCGTCCAGCACATAGGCGCGCAGATTGGCGAGCGGCAAGCCAATCGGAACCGGACCTGCATCGTGTGCAGGCTCGCACTCATGGGTAACCGCACCGACCGTCGTTTCCGTCGGGCCATAGTGATTGAGAATTCGGCATTGCGGCCGCAATTGACGGATTTCGCTCAACAGACTGGCGTCGCAAGCCTCACCGCCGAGAATCAGGACATCGCGGGGCAAGAGATCGGCCGAGCGTGACGCCTGCAACAGGCCGCGCAGATGACTGGGCACGATCTTGAGGATGCCGACCTGGCCATCCCGCATCGCCGTCGCAAACAACTCCGCATCGAGGATGGCTTCCGGAACCAATAGATTCAGCATCGCCCCGGAGGCAAGCGCACCGAACAGCACGGTGTGACCGAGATCGGCCGCGACGGTAGAAACCATCGCCATGCTTGCACTCGGCGACGGCTGCACGCGTTGCAGCAGGGCCTGGACATAATTGGCCAGCGCACCGTGCGAAACCGCCACCCCTTTGGGGGTCCCTGTCGAACCGGACGTGTAAATCACATACGCGGTCTGCGCCGGATGGATCGCACGATCCGGAAGCGCGCTCGGCAACTCTTCAGAGCTCGCCTCGGCGTCCGCCTCGAGCACGAGGCAATCGAGCGTAAGCGCCACGGCCCGCTTCTCACCGGCTGCCAACACGATCTCGATCCCGCCATCCGCCAGGATGCCTCGTACCCGTTCCACCGGCCATTTCGGATCAAACGGCACATAGGCTCCGCCGGCCTTGAGCACGCCGAGCAGCGCCGCCACGAAGGCCGGCGAGCGCTCGATCCAGAGCCCAACAGGCGTTTCCCGTGTCACGCCCTCTGCAACGAGCATGCGCGCGATACCCTCCGACTTCCGCTCGAGGTCCGCGAAAGTCAATCTCTCGCTGCCGCATTGGACGGCAACCGCGGTCTGCCGATCGGCTGTCGACGCGCGATAAAGACTGATCACATCGATGAACCGGAACGCAGCAATCTGGCTTGGCACCACCTGCCGGTTCGCATCGTCGATGACGAATTCCGACACAAGGCGTTCTGCGTCTTCCGCGATCTGGCGGAGCAGCGAGCCGAACTGTGTCGCCAGCCGCGAGATCGTCGCAGCGTCGAAGAGATCGGTGGCGTAGTTGAAGGTCGCCTTCATGCCATTGGCACCATCGACGATATCAAGTGCGACATCGAAGTGCGAGCCCGCGAGGTCCAGGATGTCGATCTCGGCGACCAGCCCTTCGACGCCCTCAAATCCGCCGGGCGCCTTCATATAGTTGAACTTCGCCTGGAACAGCGGGTTGTGACCGCCGCTGCGTTCGGGCCGCAGGCCGTCGACCAGCATCTCGAACGGAAGATCCTGATGGGAGAGCGCGTCGATTACCGCTCCCTTGACCTGTTGGAGCAGGTTCGGGAACGTCGCTCCATCGACGATCTCGGAACGCAGCACCAGCGTATTGACGAAGCAACCGATCAAACGTTCGAGTTGTGCGTGGCGGCGTCCCGCGACGGGCACGCCGACGCGCAGATCGCTCTGGCCCGTATAACGGTACAGCAGCGCCTGATACGCCGCGAGCAGCAGCATGAAGACGCTCGCGCGATGTTTTCCCGCGATCTCGCGGAGCCGGGAGGCCAGCGCGCCGTCGATCGCAAGGCCGATCGTATCTCCGCCATGGCTTTGCGCCGCCAGCCGCGGCCGGTCATGGGGCAGGCCGAGCACCGGGTGCGTGTTACCCAGCTTTGAGCGCCAATAAGCCAGCTGCCGGTCCGCCTCACCTCCCGCAAGCCAATCACGTTGCCAGCCTGCGAAATCCGCATACTGAATCATCGGCACTGGCGGTGGACCGACGTCCTTCTGGATGAAGCTGCGATAAAGTCCAGCCAACTCCTGGAGCATCACGTCGAGCGACCAGCCATCGACGACAATATGATGGGCAAGCAGCAACAACTCGTGCGCGTCGTCTGCGAGCTGCAACAGAGCCGCCCGCAACAGCGGTCCATTGACGAGATCGAACGGTTTGGCGAGTTCGGATTGACCGATCCCCGCGGCATGTTCGGCGCGGTCGCCCGCGGGATATGAACGGAGATCCTCGTGCCGGATGCCAACACTCACGGACTCGTGAACTACCTGTCTTGCGCGGCCTTCCTGCGCGACGAACGTGGTGCGCAAGACCTCATGGCGCTGAACGATTTCCGCGATCGCCCGCGACAAGGCGGCATGATCGAGCTTTCCTTTCAAACGGACCGTGCTGGCAACCGTGTAGGCCGTTCCGCCCGGGTCCATGTTCCAGAGAAACCACAGCCGTTCCTGGGCATGGGACAAGATCCTGCGGCTTGCCGGCGCCGCCCGCTGGATCGGAGGGAGAGCCCGCCCCGCGCCTTCACCCACCAGAGTATCGATCCGCTCTGCGAAGGCTGCGAGCGTCGGCGCGTCGAAGAAGCTGCGCAATTCCAGCTCTACGCCGAAACGTTCGCGGATCGCAGCGGCTGTCTGTCCGGCCGTGATCGAGTTTCCGCCCAATACGAAGAAATCGTCTTCCCGGTGGACCGCCTGCAGACCGAGCGCGTCGCGCCAGATCGACGCCAGGGCATGCTCGGTATCGCCCGCCGGCGCCGTCAATATGGTGCCATCGCGACGACGCCCTCTTTCGAAGACCATGAAACTGTCGAGCGTGTTGTCGGCCCAACGCGCGCTGCAGGCCGAACGCTGCAGCTTCCCGCTGGTCGTCAGTGGCATCCCCTGCGGATTCAACAGGATGATGACAGCCGGATATTCCTGAGCCTGTCGAAGCACAGCCTCGCCGATGGCCTGAGCAAGAGCCTCGGGATCGCTGCGCTTGAGAACGACACGGCTGAACTCGGCCGCGACACCAATGCTTTCCCTTCCGTCGATCTCGACCGCAAAAGCAGCCACCCGGCCGCTGCGAACCAACTCGACGTCGGCCTCCACCGCCTGCTCGACGTCCGTCGGATAGACGTTCTGACCGCGAACGATCAGGAGATCCTTGAGGCGGCCGGTGACGACCAGAGTGCCGTCTCGAATGAAGCCGAGATCTCCGGTGCGCAGCCAGCGCGTGCCATCCCGCTCGACGAATGCCTTGGACGTGGCTTCCGGATTATTCCAGTATCCGAGCGCTATGCTGGGACCGGCGACCCAGATCTCGCCGACCTCGTCGGCCTCTGTGACCGCCGATCCATCCGTGCGCATGATGCGCGTGACGTGATCACCGACCGTTTGACCGCAGGCTACGAGATCGGTGCCTTCATCGGCGGTCGCAATGCGACCTGCCGCGAGTGCCTCTGTATCGAGCGTATAGCTGACGGCTTTGGTCGCTGGGTTGCCTGCCGTCACCAGCAGCGTCGCCTCAGCCAGACCGTAGCAGGCGGTCAACGCGCGTCGATCGAAGCCGGCCCGCTCAAATCGCTCGCCGAATCTCTGAAGCGTGGTCTTGCGGACAAACTCGGAGCCGGAGAATGCGAATCTCCAACGGCCCAGGTCGAGCCGTCCGATCGTTTCATCGGCAACGCGATCGGCACACAGCGCGTACGCGAAATCAGGCCCACCACTCAACGTTCCGCCGTGACGATCGATAGCCTCAAGCCAGCGTCGCGGCCGCTCGAGAAAATTGCGCGGCGACATCAAGACAGCTGTAAAGCCGGTGAACAGTGGATTCAGCAATCCACCGATCAGCCCCATGTCGTGATAGAACGGCAGCCAGCTGACGAATACGTCGTCAAGCGTTCCTGCTACGACGGCCTGGATGGCCTTCTCGTTAGCCGTTAAATTGGCGTGCGAGACGCAAACCCCCTTCGGTTGCGACGTTGACCCCGACGTGTATTGCAGGAAAGCGACAGCATTCGCTGCTGGACTTGTCTCTCGCCATTCCGCAGCGAGTTCAGACGAAATCGCATCAACCTCGATAATCCAGACATTGGTCGGGTCGGGGAGCGCCGCTTCCACGACATCACGCAGATTCGTTTCCGTCAGAATGAAGCGCGGCGTCGCGTCGCGCAGAATGCCGTTGAGGCGACCTGCATAGCGATCGGCAGCACCTTCAGGCGGATACGCCGGAACGGCGATCGCACCCGCATACAGACAGGCATAGAATGCCACGGCATAGTCGAGCCCGCTGGGCAGGAGGATGACTGCCCGCTCGCCCGCGCAGCCCAATTGTTGCAATCGGGACGCGACGGCGCGAATCCTTGTATCGAGGGCGGCGAAAGTCAATTCGCCGGCGACATCATCCCCTTCGAGAAAGCGCAACGCCACCCGATCCGGACGCAACGCCGCGTGGCCGCGTAGACGTTCGACGAGATTGTCTTGATACATTGTCTCGAGATCCAGTCCGGAAATCCTCGCCTCGTGGGCAGCAAGGGACGATCAGCTCTGCCGATGCGCTTCGGCCATGGCGACGATCACCTTGCGCGGCCCCTTGAACGGCGCGCGCGCATGGGCGGTGAGCATGTTGTCGAGCATGACGACATCGCCGGCCTGCCAGGGGAAGCTGATCTTATGCGCCTCCAGCACGTTGCGCACGGTGGTCAGCGTCTCGTCGTCGATTGGCGTCCCGTCGCCGTAGAACACGTTGCGCGGCAGTTCGACCTCGTCGCCGACGACGTCGAGCAAGCTCTCACGCACCTCCGGCTCGAGATTCGAGACGTGAAACAAATGCGCCTGATTGAACCAGACCCAGTCGCCCGTTACGGGGTGACGCGCCGTGCCCTGGCAGATCTGACGCGTCCGCAGCTCGCCGTCTTGCTTCCATTCACAGTCGATGTCATGGCGGGCGCAATAGGCCTCAACCTCCGACCTGGACTCGGTGCCGAACACCTGCTGCCAGTCGACATCGAGCCCGTTGCCGTAATTGCGGACATACATCACGCCCTTTTCGGCGAAACGCTCCCGAATGGCTGACGGCATGGCGCGATGGATCGCGCGGCTGTCGGCGATCGGCGTCTCGCCGCCCTCTTGTGCCGGCTGCATGCAATAGAACCAGATCTTCATCGGCCAATCCCTTGTATAGGCCTGCTCGTTATGCAGCGGAATATGCTGGTGCGGCGGGTATTCGGTGGACGTGTAGACGCCGGAAGTGACCTGCGAGCGCGGCGTCGATCCGAACTCGTAGCTGAGCAGCGGGTGGCCGAAATCGGCCGCGAAAGCCCGAAACGCGTCCGGGCCATCGAGGGAGAAGTCACGAAAGACGATGCCGCCGCAATCGGTCAAATGCCGGTCGACGGTATCGCGCAGCATCGGAAGCGCCGCGCCGAGCGGCTGCCCGGCCTCGTCGGCCTTCAGCAACAACGGAAGGCTCTTGCCCTCAACGAGTGGCTGGACGGAGAATGCGCTCATGATCCTTGCTCCAATGCGAACCAATCGACCGTCCCGATTGCCGGGCCAGGGCCGATCCGACCAGGTCGAGCAGTTCGGCTTGCTGCGTGTGAATGAAGAAGTGATGCCCCGGCAGCATGTCGAGCGCGAATTCGCCTGAGGTCTCCTGCTGCCAGGCTTCCAGCGATGTGCGGCTGGTCTCGTCGTCGATGCCGCCGAAGATGTGGACGGGACACGGCAAAGGACGCCGTGGCCGATAGGTGTAGGCGCCACACATCAGGAAATCGGCGCGCAGCACCGGTAACGCCGATCGCATCAGTTCGGAGTTCGCCAGTGCTTCATCGGGCGTACCCTGAAGATTGCGCAGCTCCCTCAGCAGCGCTTCGTCACTCAGCGGCAGGCGCCACTTGCTGCCGTCCCGAACGGCCGGCGCCTCCGTGCCCGATCCGAAGAAAATGGTCGGCGCCGGTGCGCCGCGATCGAGCAGACTGTGGGTGACCTCAAACCCAATCAGCGCGCCGAGGCTGTGCCCGAACAACGCATAAGGACCATCAAGCCGGGCATGGATCTCCGCGGCCAGTTGCGAGGCGAGTGCGCGGGGATCCGTCGCCAATGGCTCGTCCATGCGCGCGCCGCGTCCGGGCCACTCGACCGGCCGGACGTCGATCCACGCCGGCAGCAGCCTGCGCCACCGTGCATAGAACATGGCGCTGCCGCCGGAGTAAGGCAGACAAAAAAGCCGCATCGGAAGACGGGCTCCGTTTGCTAAGTCGATTTCGGCGAAGGAGCCGCTTCGTCCATGAACTTGCGCAGCGACAGCGGACGCATGTCGGTCCACACCTGCTCGATGTGGTCGAGGCATTCCTTCTTGGTGCCGGTCTTGCCGACTACCGTCCAGCCGTTCGGAATGTCCTTGAACGTCGGCCAGATCGAATATTGCTCTTCGTGATTGATGACGACGGTGAAGGTGACGTCGTCTCTGTCAAAAACCATCATGGCCGGCACCTTTCAGAAAAACGAAGCAACGGCGTCTGACTAGGTCAGAAGCAAATGATGGTCAAAGCAATATCGGCGGCCCAGTTTTTAATAGCTCCAAAGTGGCGCGTTGGCGAAAAATACAACCTCCGCGCAGCGATGGAGCGCTCGTGGCAACTGACTGATTTGCAGAGTGGTCCGTATTTTGTCGAATTCTAATCGTCCAACCTGGAACATTCTTCGTTCTTGATAAAAGCGCACCAACTCCGGATTTTCTTCATCACATTGTCATCAACTCTGCCGAATGCGAATGGCGCAACATCCCAACAGGAAAATGCCGCCGCGGATGAGGTCCGCGACGGCACTTGTTGTCGGCGATGAGAGCGGCGCAGCGTTCAGAAGTTGAACGTCGTTGACAGGAGATAGGTACGCGGAGCCCCGAGGGATACGGCGCTGCTCACCGTGCGATAGGAGTTCCAGTACGCCTCGTTGAAGACGTTCTCGACATTGGCTCGAATGACGATCGGCTTGCCGTTCCAGGGAGACAGGAACGTGTAGCGCGCACCAAGGTCAACCCGCGTCCATGCCGGCAACTCCTGCGTATTCGCATCGTTGGCGAAACTCTCGCTGGTATAGATGACCCGACTCGTCAGCGTGAGCCCGTTCAGGAAGGGTGTGTCCCATTCGGTGCCGAAATTGATATTGACCGCCGACACACCGACCGGTCTTTTGCCATTATAGTTGAAGATAAATGCTCCGACCGAGGTCGATTGCCTGACCACTTCGCCGTCGATCAAGGTCACGCCACCCAGCACGCGGATAGCGGGCGTCACTTCACCGAAGACATAGAGCTCCATGCCGCGATTGCGTTGCTCGCCGGACAATTGCCTGGCAGGTAGGCGCCCCGGAACGGGAAGCGCTATCGCGTTCGGGCTGGTGATATCGAACACGCTCGCCGTGGCGGTGATGCGGCCCATATCGATCTTGACGCCGGCCTCCATCTGCTTGGTCTGAGCGGGCGGGAGGATATCGCCGACGTTCGAGTAAGTCTGGGATCCAACGACGACTTCCGGCGCCTTAAGTCCTTCGATGTAGTTGGCGTACAGCGCGATGTTTTCCAGCGGCTTCACAATGACTGCATAGCCGGGACTCCAGGTCGGAACTTCAACGCTTGATGGGATGCCTGTTAGGCGGTTTAGACTGTTCGCGCCCGCCGTCTGCCGCCTGGCCCCAACGATGAACTGAAGCCTGTTGTTGAACATCGACATCGTATCGGCGATGCCGACGCTGGAGAGCTTGGTCTGGCTTTCCAGGTTCTGCGCGACGGTAGTGAAGTTCGGGTACGGGATCGCGACCGGGTTATACAGGTTTGAATTGACCGCTGCGCCCGCCCTGCCGAACGAGCTGTAGTCGCGCTCGAAGGCGGAGTAGTTTACCGTCACGAGGTGGTTCACGGGACCGGTGTCGACCGAAGCGCGAACCCCGACCTCGCCCGCATAATTGTCATAGACATCGCGTCCATTGAAGGGTGCGGCCGTCCAGGCGCCGTTGGCGGCCGTGATGCGCGGCGACGGATAGATGTAGTCGATCTCGCTCTTGTGATAGCCAATTGCGCCATATGCGGTGACCGACTCGGTCAGGTCGACTTCACCGCGCGCCATCGCGAACGCATCCCTGGGCTTCCATGTCGCCCAATCCGGCATGTAATTGGTGCCGGGCTTTGGTAATGCTGGAACCCGAATGGTGGTCGCAAACGGAGGGCTGGTAGTGAACGTCAGGAACCGCAGCGGCGGGTTCAGATTTTCGGCCTGATAACCGAGATCCGTGGAGAAGCGCACACGCTCGCCACGGTAATCCATATTGAGCACGGCATTGCCGACCTGGTCGGTCTGCCGGTCGAACGCGGTCTGTCCGCCTCCTCCGCCGCCATTGAATCTGATTCCGAACTCCTTGTTTTCGCCGTAGCGCCGCGCCACATCGACCAGCGCTCCGACTTGAGACTTGGATATGTATCTGGTTGTCAGCTGCGTGATGTCGTAGTCGGGAGCGCTCTTCGTCACCAGGTTGATGCTTCCTCCGACGGCTCCTGCGGGCGGCATGCCGTTGAGCAGTACGCCCGGCCCCTTCAGAACCTCGACACGCTCAAGGTAATTCGCCGACGTTGAATAGAACGGCGCCATCCCATAGAGGCCGTTCATGGAATAGTCGCCGCTGTCGTAGTAGAAACCGCGAATATAGGCGCCGTCGATGCCGTTGCCGCTCGGCGTCTTCATCCGGACCGAGGGATCGTTGAGCAGGACGTCGCCGACAGTGCGCGCCTGCTGGTTCTGTATCGTCTGCGCGGTATAGCTGGTCTGGTTGAACGGCGTGTTCATGACGCCGCGATTGCCCAAAAATCCGAGTTGCGATCCCGTCGCCACCTGCCCGCCCGCATAGGGGGCTGGAGGTGCACCGAGAGCTCCGGTCGAAGGTGTCAGATACGGAACCGGTTCGACGCGGCGAGGCGCCGGCGCGGCGACGCGGCGTTGCACGCGCGACGTGGACGGTTGCGTTCTCCGTGCCGCGGGCCGCGCTCGCTGCTGCTGAGTCGGGGCATCCACTGTGACAGGCGGCAAGCTCTGCGCGAACGCTTTCTGACCACTGGCAAAATCGAGAGAAAGAGCAAGATAACTTACCGCGCCCAACGAAACAGCGCGCACAACATTTCTGGCCGCAATCTTATACGTCATACTTCCACCCCAAAGCCCATAAGCAGGTCCTTGAGGCCGTTCTATCTTCGCGAGTGGAAACAGCGAGTAGAAGCTATCTAAGGTAATGCTACGTGCGCACAACGGATTGCATCAGTGGCGATCGAGCAACACCGAATATTTTCGAGTCGTTCTAAACAATCGCACTGAGATTTTTTAACCGTTCTAAACTTGCAAGCTGCGCGCGAAGTCGAATGAAACAGTCGGACGTCGTCTCATCATCTCATCCCAACAAATTACGTAACGCACGGATGAAGACCCGCGAGCCGATTTCAATCAACTCGTCCGGAAAATCATAGTCCGGCTGATGCAGGCCGGGATGCCGCGTGCCCGCCCCCAGGAAAAACATCGCGGCCTTTGACCGGTAGTTGAAACGTCCAAAATCCTCCGACCCCCGCATCGGCAGCCCCTGCCCGGAATATTGCACGCCTTCTGCATCCAGCGCATTCCGGAGATGGACGACGGCCTCCGCGTCATTGATGCAATGATTGAACACGTCGCGATAGGAAATTTCCGCCTTCAGTCCTTCGCTTGCCGCGACGTCCCGGACCAGGCTTTCGGCCTGCGCGCGAAGGGCGTCCATTTTCGAATCGGTCAGCGTCCTGAGTGTCGCCCAGACCTCGGCTTGACCGGGCGAGATGCCGAACGCCGGTTCACCCAACCTCGCATGGGTGACCGTCACCATTGAGAAATCTTCGTCGAGCGCCCCGCCCCGACCGAGCGCGCCGATCTCGCCCAATAGTCTGGCGATTGCGGCTTGCGGTGAAACACCGAGTTCGGGGCTCGACGCATGCGAGGTTCGCCCGGACAGTTTGATCTGCATACCGCGAGAAGCGCAGTTGACCAGCCCTTCGGCGATCGAGACTTGCCCGAGGGGAAGTCCCGGCAGATTGTGCAACGAGAACACAAAATCGGGCTGCACCTGCTCAAATTTCTCGTCGGCGAGGACGGCAGCGGCGCCAGACCCATCCTCTTCCGCCGGCTGGAACAGCAGTACGGCCCGCCCTCGTTGCGGGCGTTGACGGCCCAAGCCGCGCGCCACCGCCGCCAAAATCGTCATGTGGCCGTCGTGACCGCAAAGATGCGCTTTTCCCGGGACCGACGACCGATACGGCAGGGCCGAGATCTCCTGAATCGGCAATCCATCCAGCTCGGCGCGAAGCATGATCGTCGGGCCAGGCGCATCTCCCTGGTAGATCCCGAGCAGGCCGTGCCCGCCAAGTCCCGTGACGACCTTATCGGCGCCAGTTGCATGGAGAAGCGCCTGCACTGCTTGCGCGGTCTTCTCTTCCTGCACTGACAATTCAGGCTTGCTGTGGAGCTCGTGCCGCCACGCAATCAGTTCCGTCAATTCCCGCTCAGCCAAAAACATGCTCATGCTCATCACGTTCAGCTCAATAAGCCCCGGTTTCGGGCGTTGATCATGACATCACATAACACCAGGAACGAGTCGCAAGGACAGGAACCCGATCGTTGCCACTCACATCAGGACGATCGCATCTGACGATGCCGATCTTGAATCGATCAAAATTTTGCATCGAACCAAGGTTAGAACAATTTGAAACTACCTTCGAAAACGGTCCGACCTCCTCGCTAGCCTTGCTTAAAAAGCCAGTCATTGGAGCAACAAGCCGAACGTCCTGTCACCGTTAGAAATGTTCCAAACCACTCCTGCGAGGCACACGCATGAATGAGCCGCGAGATTTGACGCAACCGCGCTTTTTTGCGAGCAGACTTAGAAGCGATCCAATTCAGCCTGCCCGTGATGTCAAAGGTGAGTCTGTCTCATATGGCCAAGACAAAGAGCACGACCGTTAAACCTGAATCAGTTTTGCCGGATCGGATCATTCAGTTGACGGAAAATGCGCCGTACGCACCGTTGGTGGTACGGCACACGGTCGATCGCGCTGCTTTCCTGCCGGAAATACTATCGTTGCACACAAAGCAGGAGCTCTCGCAAATACCCGGGCTTGGGAAGGCGTCGATCGCAACGATCGAGGTCTGGCTGGCCGAGCATGGGCGCAGGTTGCGAATGCCCGGCGAAAGCCTCGATGCCGTCATTTGCCATTTTGGCGCGCGACGCAAGCATACCGGCGAGCACAGGCTTGGGGCACGCCTTCAATCCGGCCTCGTCGACGCTAACCATCACCGGCCGTGAACATAAGATTCTCGGAGCAGACCGCGGGACCAGCGTAGACGTCCAATCGCTAAGCACAGGTCGGCCGGATCGCACATCGAGACTCATGCGCGTCCGACTGCCTGCATGACGCGCAGATCAGCCGACGCGGCGGCTTGAATTTTTGAGGCTAGCGCCGCCTGCAAAGCTGCGACATCCGCACGGAGATTCGGTTTCCATCCGCAGGTGCAACCCCCATCACAACGATGCTGATCGGCGACTTCCTTGTAGACGGCACCGAGAGCGGACGCAGCGAGACTCATTACCGTCATCGGCGGCAACTGGGTGGTGCGAAGGACATCGCAGAAGGCGATCATGATGGACCGATGCATCTCGACGCTGGCAGATTCGCTATCCGTGTCTGATTGCATGACTGCTCGCATCCTCTTTCCTCGTTTGCGCCGTGGCGGGCAGCCGCGCAGGCCACAATGTGCTCAGAGAAACGCACCCTGCGCGACCGACGTCAGCGCCGGACAATCGATACGCCCTCATGTGATCGCCATCAAGCTATCGCCTGCGTTTCAAAATTTGAATGGCTCGAAACTCCGGACACAACCCGTGCAGGAATAATTCGACCGCTATATCCGCGAATTCCTGTGGCCCGCCCTTGGGATCGTACCAGGTGTAAGTGTAGTTGATGATGCCAAACAGGATCATCATGTAGATTTCCTGGTGCGGGCCGATTTGGGCTTCAAGGACATTTTCCGGATAAAGGGTGGAGGACGTGAATCCCCGATCTCGCGGCCCTGAGTGCCCGAGCTTTGCCAGAAACTTCCCGCCCTCTTCAAATAGAGGGCGCAGGGAAGACCGGGTGCGCGCTGCACCCGCGGTCTCGTGTGCGGTTTGCACAAAACAAGGTGCACACGAGCATACAGGGCAGCGGAGAACACCCGGCCTTCCCTGCGCAATGGCTTTACGGCTTATGCCGTGATCTC
>NZ_JAFCMC010000061.1:0-22268 GCF_018130085.1 Bradyrhizobium sp. AUGA SZCCT0169
CCTTGTCTGAGATCTCAACAACCTCATTCTGGCACAACTGAT
Organism: Bradyrhizobium sp. AUGA SZCCT0169; assembly: GCF_018130085.1. NCBI lineage: Bacteria > Pseudomonadati > Pseudomonadota > Alphaproteobacteria > Hyphomicrobiales > Nitrobacteraceae > Bradyrhizobium > Bradyrhizobium sp. AUGA SZCCT0169. Next base: position 43 of record NZ_JAFCMC010000061.1, read on the forward strand.
GCCGTAGGGGGCCGTCCACACCATCACTCCGCGGCCTATCGGTGAGGGCGCGAACGTTAGATACTGTTCGTAAAATAACCGCCGCGGCGTATGGGTCCCGGCTCAAGGCCGGGACGACAGACCATCACGGCCGCAGCGACTGCATCACCAAATCGACCACGTGCTTCCGGCGGGCGCGCCTCGCCGTCGGGCTCGACAGGTCCTTGCCGAAGATTGCCGACAAAGTGGGCGTGTTCGAAAAGTAGAAATAGCTCAGCCCGGCGATCGAGATGTAGAGATGCACCGGATTGATTCCCTTGCGGAACACGCCGGCGCGGACACCTTCGCTCAGGATGGCCGAGACCATGCTGACCAGCGGCGAATGCATTGCCTCGAGCTTGCGGGAGCCACGCACATGGCGGGCGCCGCCGCGGTTTTCGTCGTTGAGCAGCACGATGAAATCGGGATGGGCGGCGAGGTGGTCGAAGGAGGCCTCGATCAGCCGCTTGATGGCCTGCTGCGGCGGCAGGCCTTCGAGGTTGAGCTTGCGTTCCTGGGCGCGGATTTCCTCATAGACCCGCTCCAGCACCGCCAGATACAGCGCGTCCTTGTCGCCGAAGTAATGATAGACCAGCTGCTTGTTGACGCCGGCGCGCGCCGCGATCTCGTCGACCCGGGCACCGGCGAGGCCACTATCGGCAAATTCACGGCGTGCCGCCGTCAAAAGCTTCTCCCGCGTCGCGGCCGGATCGCGCCGCTTTGGCCTGGTGCTATCAGCTCGTCTTATAGGCATTTCCAACCAAACAGTTGACAATTCGTCTCGTCCTTGTTGCATTGGTAGCGTCACGGGCGTGCAACGACAAGGCCGGCCTTGCGATCGACATCGATGACCGGTTTGCAAACCAGGAGAGATGCCATGAAGGGTTTGAGGATTGCGTCACTGGCGCTTGCGCTTGCGGTCCAGGCGGCTCCCTCTCATGCCGGCGAGGCCGTCAACCTGATCCTGAACTGGGCGCCGACCGCGGATCATTCGCCGTTCTATTACGCCAAGGCGCAGGGCTGGTACGAGAAAGCCGGCATCGATCTCACAATCGAGACCGGCAAGGGTTCCGGCGTCTCGTCGCTGAAGGTCGGCTCCGGCGGTTCGCCGTTCGGCATCGCCGATCTCGCGACCATGCTGGTGGCGAAGAGCAAGGGCGCCGACGTCGTGGCTCTGATGAGCATCTACGCCAACACCGGGCAGACGTTCTATTGGCTGAAGAGCTATGGCGTGAACAGCGCCAAGGACTTTCCGGGCCACAAGATCGGCAATCCACCCGGCGACGCGTCGCGGGTGATGTGGCCGGCATTCGCCAAGGCCGCCGGCATCGCGCCCGACGCGGTCAGTTTCGTCAATGTCGGGCCGACCGCCAAGATCGCGGCGCTGAAGAGCCATACGGTCGATATCATCAGCGATTTTTACAACGAACACGATCTCAAGGTGATCGAGTTCGGTGCCGACCTCGGCTACGTCAATTGGAAGGATATCGGGCTCAACCCGTACGGCAACTCGCTGATCATCAACGGCGCCTACCTGGAAAAGAATCCAAAGATCGCCGACGCTTTCGTCAAGGTCAGCCAGAAGGCGTTCGCCGCCTGCGTCGCCGACGTCGCGCCCTGCCTGAAGGCGCTGCTCGATGCCGCGTCGGGGCTCGACAAGGAGAACCAGGAACGCCAGTGGGAGCGCATCAAGTTCCTGATGACGGACGATTTCACCACCACCAAGGCGCTGGGCTGGATCGACGCCGAGCGGATGAAGAAGGACTATGAACTGGTGCAGACCTATCTCGGCATGGAAAAGCCGTTCGAGGTCGGCACCGCGTTCTCGACCAAGATGCTCGACACGAGCATCAAGATGGATGCGAGCAAGGTGAAGAAATAGAAAGGCGTCGTTCGGGGGCGATGTCTCTCCTCGTCATGGCCGGGCTTGACCCGGCCATCCACGCCTTGCTTGCTTCGATACTGGAAAGAAAGACGTGGATGCCCGGGACAAGCCCGGGCATGACGGAGATCGCGGCCGAGAATTCAACCGCGCTCACTAGCGTCATCATTCAGCCCTGCCTCCAGCCGCTCGCACAACTCCGCAACCACCCTTAGCGTGGTCGCGAGATCCTTCAGGCTGACGCCGTCGGCGAGCGCGTTCACCCACGGCACCTGAAGTTTTGTCGCAGCCTCAAACGCTTCCTTTCCCCGCTTGGTCAGCACGACCAGGTGCGCCCGGCGGTGATGCGGGTTGGGCTGCAGCTCGAGCAGGCCTTCATCCCGCATTTCGTTGACGATGCGCTGAACGCCCTGACGGTTGAGTCCCATGTTGCGCGCCAGCCACGCCACAGGCTGCGGCCGCTCCGCCAGCGCAATGGCGCCCAGCACCTGCCAGCGCGCGCTGGTGAGCTCGAGGCCGGCGACCAACCGGTCGCCGGCCAGCAGCAGCCGGCCGTTGAGCCGGAATATGGCAAGGATCAGCCCGGTCAGGGCCTGTCCGGCTGGCGTATGTGGCTTGCTTCTCATTGGCAATGAGTATACGAAATGACAATATATTGTCAATATGGGGGTGCGTCATGATGCTGATCGGACAACTGGCCACCGTCGTCGCCGCGGCCTTCGCCGGCGCGGCCTTCTTCATCAATTTCGCCGAACAGCCAGCGCGTCTGCTGCTCGATGACAGGAGTCTGCTGACGCAATGGAAACCCAGCTATGCGCGCGGCTTTGCGATGCAGGCGAGCTGCGCGGTGATATCGGGAATTTTGGGATTGACCACGGCGTGGCAGACCGGCGATTGGCGCTGGACTGTCGGCGCCATTCTCATACTGGCCAACTGGCCCTACACGTTGTTCGGCATCATGCCGACCAACCGCAGGCTTAACGCTATCGCCAACGCGGATGCCGGTCCGGAATCGCGCCGCCTGATCGTGCATTGGGGAGGGCTGCATGCCGTGAGAACCGCGCTCGGCTTCGCGGCGACTGCAGCCTATCTCTGGGCGCAGCACTGACGGCTTGGTGATCGCCTGGTTGATCTTTTCGCCGTGCGGACGCTTACTGCGTGTCGGCTACGGGGTATATCGGCAGCAGATCAGAGGCAATTTCGGATGACGGTCACGGACGAAGCGCAAAACCAGCGCAGCCGCGCTTTCGACAAGGAGCAACTGCGGGCGAAGTATATGGAGGAGCGCAACAAGCGGCTCCGCGCCGACGGCAACGACCAGTACATCGAGGTCAAGGGACAGCTCGCGCATTATCTGGACGATCCCTATACGCCCGTCACCCCGCGCGATCCCAGGACCGACCACGTCACCTTCGCCTTCATCGGCGGCGGCTTTGCGGGCCTTGCCACCGCCGCGCGGCTGACGGAAGCCGGAGTTAAAGACGTTCGCATCATCGAGAAGGGCGGCGATTTCGGCGGCACCTGGTACTGGAACCGCTATCCCGGCGCGCAATGCGATACGGCCTCGATGGTTTATATGCCCCTGCTCGAAGAAACCGGGCACATGCCGTCGGAGAAATACGCGCACGCGCCGGAAATTCTCGCGCATTGCCGGCGCATCGGAAAGCAATACGGCCTCTACGACAACGCGTTGTTCCATACAGAGGTCACCGATCTGACATGGGATGAAGCGCATTCGCGCTGGATCGTCACCACCAACCGGGGTGATGCCTTCACGGCGCAGTTCGTCGGCATGGGCACGGGCCCGCTGCACGTGCCGAAACTCCCGGGCATTGCGGGCATCGAGGCCTTCAAGGGGCATTCGTTCCACACCAGCCGTTGGGATTACGATTACACCGGCGGCGATCCCTCGGGCGCGCCCATGGACAAGCTCGCCGACAAGCGCGTCGGCATCATCGGAACCGGCGCCACCTCCGTGCAGTGCGTGCCGCATCTCGCGCGCGCGGCCAGGGAACTCTACGTTTTCCAGCGCACGCCGTCCTCCGTCGACGTCCGCGCCAACGCGCCGATCGACCCGGAGTGGTTCTCGGGGATCGCCACGCCCGGATGGCAGCAGCGCTGGCTCGAGAACTTTACGGCGAACCAGGCCGGCGGCAATGCCGAGGAAGATCTGGTTCAGGACGGCTGGACCGATCTGTCGCGGCGGATCCGGGCGAAGATCATGCAGCTGCCGCGCGAGCAGCGCATCCCCAAAAACATGCTGGCGGCGTTTGAGGATTCCGACTTCGAAAAGATGGAGGAGATCCGATCGCGGATCGACACCATCGTTGATGACCGCGAGACCGCGGCAAAGCTCAAGGCCTGGTACCGCCAGCTCTGCAAGCGGCCATGCTTCCACGATTCCTATCTGCAGGCGTTCAACACGCCGGGCACGCACCTGGTCGATACCGACGGCAAAGGCGTCGAGAAGATTACTGAGAAAGGCGTGGTCGTCGCGGGCAGGGAATACCAGCTCGACTGCATTATTTACGCCTCGGGCTTCGAGGTCGGGACCGAATACAAGCGGCGGTCCGGCTTCGACATGGCGGGCCGGGGCGACGTCAAGCTGTCGGAGCATTGGGCCGAGGGGATGCGATCCAAGCACGGGATCCACGTCCACGGTTTTCCGAACGCCTTCTTCGTGCAGCCGACGCAGGGCGCCAACCTGATCTCCAACGTGCCGCACAACCTGACCGAAGCCGCAAAGACCATCGCGGTCATGGTCACACACGCGCAGCAGAACGGCTTCAGGCAGATCGAAGTTACCAGGGAAGCCGAGGACAAATGGGTCGAGCTGCTGTTGACCGGCGCCGGGCGGATGATCGGCGCACCGGACTGCACCCCCGGCTATTACAACAATGAGGGGCGCGAACCCGGTCCGGCGGCCAAGCTGAATGTCGGCCATCCCGCAGGCCCGCTGGCCTATTTCAAATATATCGACACGTGGCGCAGCAGCGGTGATTTCGAAGGGTTGGAGTTCCGATGAAGCAGTTCCCGGATTCTTTTTACGACGCGAGGGAGTGAACCAGTATGACCCAAACAACAAGTGCGGAAGCACCGAACGAAACTCCCAAGCAGGCTTCCGCGCCGGTCATTGCGCAGCACGCGGCGACGCTCAAGGCGCTGCCGTTTTCGGACACGCGCGATTTCGACGACGCGGCGCGGGGCTTCCTCGGCACGATCGAAAACGCGAAGGTGACGTCGCCGCAGGGCAGGGTGGTCTGGAGCCTCGAGCCCTATGGATTCCTTTCGGCCGAGGAAGCGCCCGCGACCGTGGATCCGAGCCTGTGGCGGCAGTCGCGCCTCAACATGCATCACGGCCTGTTCGAGGTGGTATCAGGCGTCTATCAGGTGCGCGGGCTCGATATCGCCAACATGACGCTGATCGAGGGCGACGGCGGTGTGATCGTGGTGGACACGCTGACCTCGATCGAGGGCGCCCGCGCCGCGATGGAATTGTACTTCCAGCACCGGGGCAAGCGCCCGGTCGCAGCCGTGATCTTCACCCACACCCATACCGATCATTGGGGCGGTGCGCGCGGCGTGCTGGACGACGAGACGCTTGCGAGCGGCCGGGTGCCGATATTAGCGCCGAATTTCTTCATGGAGCACGCGGTCTCCGAAAACATCATCGCCGGGCCCGCGATGCTGCGGCGGGCGCAATATCAGTTCGGGCCGCTGCTGGCCAAGGGCGTGCACGGGCAGGTCGATTGCGGTCTCGGCAAGTCGATGGCGGCGGGATCGGTTGCGCTGCTGCGCCCGACCGACCTCATCATCGCAACCGGCGACAGGCGCACCATCGACGGGCTCGAGTTCGAATTCCAGATGGCGCCGAACTCGGAAGCGCCGGCCGAGATGCATTTCTTCATCCCGCGCTACAAGCTGTTGAATCTCGCGGAGAACTGTACGCATAATTTCCACAATCTGCTGCCGTTCCGCGGCGCCGACGTCCGCGACGCGCTGGCCTGGTCGAAATATCTCGGCGAGGCGCTACAAATGTGGGGCGGCAAGGCCGATGCAATGTGCGGCCAGCACCATTGGCCGGTGTGGGGCCATGAGCGGATCGACACCATGATCCGCCAGCAGCGCGATCTCTATAAATTCGCGCATGACCAGACCATCCGTCTGATGAACCATGGCCTCACCGCGGCCGAAATCGCCGAGACGATCAAACTGCCGGCGAGCCTCGACGGCGCCTGGCACGGGCGCGGTTACTACGGCCATATCAGGCACAATGTGAAGGCGATCTACCAGAAATATCTCGGCTGGTACGACGCCAATCCGGTCAATCTCGATCCGCTGCCGCCGGTCGAATCCGGCAGGAAATATGTCGAGTATATGGGCGGCGCGGACGCGATTCTGGCGCGGGCCGCGAAAGATTTCGCTAAAGGCGAGTTCCGCTTCGTGGCGCAGGCCGTCAGCCATCTGGTGTTCGCCGATCCCGACAATCAGGCCGCGCGCGCGATGCTGGCCGATACGTTCGAGCAACTTGGCTATGCCTCGGAAAGCTCGACCTGGCGAAACGCCTATTTGTTCGGCGCGCAGGAATTGCGGCTAGGCATGCCGAAGGTGCCGGCACGCGCGGCGATGCCGCGGGAAACGCTGGCCGCGCTGCGCACCGAGCAGCTATGGGACGTGCTTGGCGTGCGCCTCAACGGCCCCAAGGCCGAAGGCAAGCGTATCGTGCTGAATTGGCAATTTACGGACACCAACGAAACCTTCGTGCTCAATCTGGAGAACAGCGCGCTGACTTACGTGGCGGGCGCACAGGCGTCGGATGCCGATGCGACGTTCACGCTGGCGCGCAGCGTGCTCGACGAAGTGATCGCCAAGCTGACGACGTTTCCGGACGCGGTCGGCAGCGGCGCGATCAAGGTCAGCGGCAATCCGATGCGGCTCGGTGAACTGATGATGCTGATGGACGAATTCCCGCGCATGTTCGAGATCGTCGAACCGAAACGCGCGGCGGTGACCTGAGAGGCCCGCCGGCGCCGCGTGTAAGTATCGGTCGAGGCGGCGTTCGCCCCGGCTTCGGGAATCGACGCGCCGCCGGGTCATCCCGGCGGCGACTTACTCAATCTGCGAGGTCAGTAGAGGTTATCGGCCACCGCCGCCACCACCACCACCACCGCCGCCACCGCCGCCTGCATTGAGCATGGCATCTTCGCGGCTACCGAAGGCATGGTGACGCGGGGGAGTTGGTTGTCGCTTGGAGCGTCCCTCCTCCTGGTAGAACGAGGTACTCCCACAACCCAGCTTCGGCGATGTTTCGTCACAAACCCGGAGCGAAAAAGCGCTGGCGCTGGTGGTTGCCAGGGCGCTGATTGCGACGAGGCCGGCGAGAGCGGCCAAAGATAATTTCGACTTCATCGACATCTAAAACTCTCCATTTCTCGGTTCGGCGAAACCGGAATGGTTCGCACATGAGTTCGACGATGCCGGATGGAAAGCGGTTCGAGCGCGCCACCTAAAAAAGTGCTTTGAACCATGTGAGGACCTGCTGCGACGGTGTCGCCGGCCCCCTCCGGGAAGCGGCGCGGCCGGGTGCAGGGTATGCGGCGGGAAGGTGCTTCCGGGGCCGACTATCGGGCGTCGGGGCTGATCACGCGCCGTGTGGTCAACAGCGCTGCCGGCAATCGCGCTCAGGCGCTAGCGTGCGAGCCCACCGTCTTGCGATACAGCGCGTTATAGAGCGAGGCCGAAAGATCCCAGCTAAAGGACCGCGCCATGGCGCTGCGGCGCATCAGGTCGAGGCGGTCTTTCGCCATGAAGGCATCGAATGCGCGGCGCACGCCGCCGAGGAAGGACTCCGCCGAAGGCTGCGAGAACAGGAAGCCGGTCTCGCCGTCCCTGATGGTCTCCGCCAGCCCGCCGGTCTGGTGACCGATCGGCAGCGATCCGAACCGCTGGGCATACATCTGGCTCAGTCCGCACGGTTCGAACCGCGAAGGCATCAGCGTGAAATCGCTGCCGGCGAAAATTCGTCGCGCCTGTCCATCGTTGAAACCGATGACGACGCCGATCGCGTCCGGCCTGCGGCGATGCGCATCGACCAGCGCCTGCTCGATATACGGCTCGCCGCTGCCGGTGACGACGATTTGTCCGCCGGCCTCGACGATCGCGTCGGCGGCGGACAGAACGAGGTCGATGCCCTTTTGATGCACGAGGCGGGCGACCAGACCGAAAATCGGACCGCGCGATACCGCAAGACCAAACTGCTTGCGGACATAGTCGGCGTTGGCTTGCTTGCCTTGCCAATCGCCGGCGCCGAACTGCCGCGCCAGTTGCGCGCAGGCGCGCGGATCCCAGCTTTCGTCGATGCCGTTCAGGATGCCGGTCAATTCCGAGGCGTCCGAGCGTTGCCGCAGCAGGCCCTCGAGCCCGCAGCCAAGCTCGCGCGTCGTGATCTCTTTTGCGTAGGTCGCGCTGACCGTGGTCAGATGCGAGGCGTAAACGATGCCGCCCTTCAAGAACGACATCTGATCGTAGAACTCGAGACCGTCGATGTGGAAGGAGGCTTCGGGCGCGCCGATCCGCCGCAGCGACTCCCGCGGGAACAGCCCCTGATAGGCCAGGTTGTGAATGGTCAGGATCGAGGGGACCTGGACGCCTTTCCAGGCGAGGTAGGCCGGTGTGAGAGCGGCCTGCCAGTCATTGGCGTGGACCAGGTCCGCTGCCCAATTCCTGTCCAGACTGCCTGCGGCGAGTTCGGCCGCGGCAGATGCAAATCGCGCGAAACGGATGTCATTATCCGGCCAGTCGCGCCCGGATTCGTCGCCGTAGGGGTTACCCGGCCGGTCGTAGAGTTGTGGGCACAACAATACATAAACCGGCAGGCCGTCCCGTGTCGACGCCCGGCCGAGCGAGCAGGCCGGCATCTCGGCCAAAGGCGCGCATTGCCCAACGATTTCAATGTGGGTGAACTGTTCGAGGATGTCCCGGTAGCCGGGCAACATGATCCGGACGTCGCTCCACGGGCGCAGCGCCCGGGGCAGGGCGGCGGAAACGGCGGCAAGACCGCCCACCCGGACGAAGTCATCCATTTCCGTGGTTACGAATAAGACCTTCAAGGAACGCCCTCGTACCAACCTGAACTATGACTGATGCAAGAAAGGGTCCAATTTTGATCTACGGCAATGCGCCAGGTAGCCGGTGGTTCCTGGAGAAACGCTTCCATGCCGTGACCGCGCAATCTAGGGTCATGCCGCGCCAGGAAAACCAAAAGGCGAACGAGAAGCCGCAAGGCCGAGGGAGCATCGAGTATGACCATAGATAATCCAGATGAGGGGAATTTGACAGGGAGCTTCGCTGGCCTGCGCGTTATCGATTTTTCAACCACGATCGCCGGTCCCCACTGCACGCGGATGCTCGCCGACATGGGCGCCGAGGTCATCAAGATCGAAACCGTCGAAGGCGAGACCATGCGGACCCGTCCACCGGTGCGGAATCATTGCAGCACCGCGTTCGGGCAGCTCAATGTCGGCAAGAACAGCCTCGTGCTCGATCTGAAATCGCCCGAGGGAGTGGAGGCGGTGCGCCGGCTGGTGGCGAACGCGGACGTGCTGGTCGAGAATTTCCGCCCCGGTGTGATGCGGCGATTGAAGCTCGATTACGCTTCACTGCACGCCCTCAATCCGAAACTGATTTACTGCTCGATCTCCGGCTACGGCCAGACCGGGCCATCGGCCGAACTGCCGGCCTATGCGCCGGTGATCCATGCGGCCTCGGGGTATGAGATGGCGCATCTGGCCTATCAGCCCGGGCGTACCCGGCCGGACTATTGCGGCATCTATCATGCCGACGTGCTCACCGGCGTCTACGCGTTCGGCGCGATCTCGGCGGCGCTGTATCAGCGCGCCCACAATGAAAAGGGCCAGCACATCGACGTTTCGATGCTGGAATCGATGCTGAGCCTGACATTGAACGAATTGCAGTGGTCGCAGTTCGAGGTCAAGGCGACCCAGCGGCCGATGTTCGGCCCGATCGAAACCTCGGACGGTTATGTCATGGTCGCGATCGCCAGCGAAAAAACCTTCCAGAGCCTGATGAAGGTGATCGGTCATCCCGAGTGGGTCAGCGACCCGCGCTTTGCGAAATATTCCGATCGCCGGGAAAACTGGGGCAACCTGATGGAGGGCGTCGAGGCGTGGTCGCGCGCGGTAACGACCGAGCAGTGTCTCGTCGCACTCAATGAGCACGGCGTGCCGTCATCGGCCTATCGCACGGTGGCCGAGGCGCTGAAGGATCCGCAGATCGCCCATCGCGGCGCGTTGGCCGAGGTCCAGGATGGCGGCGGCAGCTTCAAGGTCCTCAATCTGCCGTTCCGCATGTCGGGCGCCAGGGTTTCTGCCGCGAAACGCATGTCGACCCTTGGCGAGCACACGCGTGCCTACCTGAAAGAGACCGGCCTGTCGGAAGACGAAATCGCGGCCTTTGCCGGCAAACCGCCGAAGTCGGCGCGCGGTTGAGGGCGATCGCGCTTCGGCAACAAGGCCCAAGCCTGCGGCTTTTCATCCCGCCTCGCGAACGGCCTTGCCCGGGACTGCGATTCCAGACAATCTTACCGTCAGCCATCGACGATCCGGAACACCGGACGGACGACACTTTGAGAGGGAGCATCCATGACAGCTGCGGTCCGGTCGAGCGCACTCGCGCGATTATTTCTTGTGGCGGGATTTGCGGTCTCGCTCTGTGCCGTTCCCGCCAACGCCCAGAAGAAGGGCGGCAGCATCACGATGGGGCTCGAACTCGATATTGCAGGCTTCGACCCGCTGAAGGTCGGCGTGTACGATACGGCCGCCTTGACGGCGGCTGCGGCGATCTTCGACACCCTCACCTATCTCGATGACAAGGGCGTCGTTCAACCGAAGCTCGCGCTGTCCTGGTCGTCCTCGGAGGATTTCAAGACCTGGACCTTCAAGCTGCGGCCCGGAGTCAAGTTCCACGACGGCACACCGTTCAATGCGAAAGCCTTCAAGGAGAATTTCGACCGGCAGAAAGATCCGGCCAACAAGTGCCGCTGCGCGTTTTACATATCGTTCGTCAATTCCGTGGAGGCGACCGATGAACTGACACTGGTCTACAATCTGAAGGATCCGTCGGTGAACTTGCCGTCGCTGGTGAGCTTCGCAAGCGGGAACAATTCCGTGCATTCACCGACGGCGTGGAAAGCCAAGGGAGACGACTACAACCGCAATCCGGTCGGCACCGGACCGTTCATATTGAAATCCTGGACCGCGGGCGACCGCTTGGTGCTTGAGAAGAACCCGGACTACTGGGACAAGGACCGCGTTTATCTCGATCGCATCGTCCTGAAGCCGCTGCCGGACGCGCAGTCGCGTTTCGCCAGCCTGCAATCCGGCGAAGCCGATGTCATCTGGGACGATGAGGCCGACGCCGACAATATCCAGAAGGCGCAGAAGGATCCGAAGCTGACGGTGCATACCTATGCCGGCTCCGGCGCGGCGGTTGCAGCCTTCAACACCAAGGTCGCGCCGTTCGACGACGTTCGCGTGCGCCAGGCGCTGGTGATGGCGCTCGATCGCAAGAAGATGTCGCAGGCGCTTACCAATGGCCTGGCCCGGCCAGCCACCAACCCCTATGGCGACGGCTCCTGGGTCAAATGCAAGGACGATGGTGCGCTTCCTGAAGACGCCGAGAAGGCGAAGGCGCTGATCAAGGAATACGGCAAGCCGGTCGAGTTCAAGATGCTCGTCACGGCGACGCCGCGCGGGCGCGCCACCGGCCAGGTGCTGCAACAGTTCTGGAAACGGGTCGGCGCCAACATGGAAATCGAGCAGGTCGACCAGGCCACGATCCCGCCACGTGCCTTCATGCGCCAGTTCCAGGTCACGCCATGGCGGATCGTCGATCTGGCCGATCCCGACGTCCAGATGTATGCCAATTTCCGCACCGGCAGCCCGGTTGCGCTGGCTAACTATTCGAACCCGGAACTAGATCAACTGCTCGACCGCGCGCGGGTCACCGCCGACCAGGCCAAGCGCGCCGAGGATTACTGCGCCATCAGCCGGCTCATCAACAAGGAAGCGATCTGGTACTGGACCTTCCAGAACACCTATTACGCAATGTCGAGCGCGAAGGTTAAAGGCTTGCCGAAGATGTACAGCGGAATCGTCGACGTATCCCGCGTCTGGCTGGAATAACAGCGCATGCTCGGTTTCGTCGCGCGAAGGCTCCTGTATCTCGTGCCGGTGCTGATCGCGGTATCGCTGCTGACGTTTCTGATCGCGTCGCTGCTGCCGGGCGATCTCGCCTACACGATCCTCGGCGATCAGGCGACCCCGGAAAAGGTTGCGGCCCTTCGTCAGGAAATGGGATTGGACCAGCCGATCTGGGTCCGTTACTTCGGCTGGCTCGGTAACATCCTCCAGGGCGATCTGGGCCGATCGTTCCGTACCGGACAAACCGTATTGCAGGCGGTTACCGAGCGGCTTCCGATCTCGCTGGAACTCATGGTCCTGGCCCAGGTCATCGCGCTCGCAATCGGCGTTCCCCTGGCGATCATTTGTGCTGCGCGCAGCGGCGGACCGTTCGATCGCTTCATGACCGGCACCGCTTTCGGCATGCTGTCGGTGCCGACTTTTCTGTCGGCGATCCTGCTGATCTATCTGTTTGCGGTGGAGTTGCGCTGGCTGCCGGCGACGGGCTACGTGCCGTTCGGCGAAGATCCGGCCAAAAACCTGCGGTTCATGGTGCTGCCGGCGTTGACGCTGGCGCTCGCCGAATGGCCCGGCATCATGCGCGTGCTTCGCTCCGACATGATCGCGACGCTGCAGGAAGATTATATCGCGCTGGCCAAGGCCAAAGGCCTGAAGGCATCGCGCATCCTGTTCGTGCACGCGCTGAAGCCTTCGTCGCTGACGCTGGTCACGATCACCGGAATCAATATCGGGCGATTGATCGGCGGCGCCGTCATCGTCGAGACGGTTTTTGCGCTGCCGGGAATCGGCCGGCTCCTGGTCGGCGCCATTACCACGCGCGACCTCATCATTCTGCAGGGCGTGGTGCTGCTGGTCGGAGCCGGATTCGTGCTGATCAACTTCATCGTCGATATGCTCTACGCCATGCTCGATCCGAGGATCCGCCATGGCCACGCTTGAACTCGGCATCGACGCGTCAGTTGCCGAAGCCCCGGCGCGGCGCGGCCGCAGGCTCGGACCGCTGTTCTGGATGGCGATCGTCTGGATGATCTTCGTGTTTGCGGTGGCGATCTTCGCCGACGTGCTGCCACTGCCGAGCCCGACCGACATGGACATGCTGGAAAAGCGCGCACCGTTCTCGGCAGAGCACTGGCTTGGCACCGACGGCCTCGGCCGCGACGAACTGGCCCGGGTGATCTACGGCGCGCGGATATCGCTGATTGTGGGGCTGTGTGCGCCGATCATCGGGCTCACCTTCGGCGGCGCACTCGGCATCCTGGCGGGCTATTTCCGCGGCCGATTCGAATCGGTGGTGGTCGGCAGCATGGATGTGCTGCTGGCGTTTCCGCCGCTGATTCTGGCGCTGGCCGTGACCGCCTATCTCGGCCAGTCGATCCTGCACTTGACCTTTATTCTCGGCCTGCTCGGCGTTCCCGCCTTCATGCGGGTGGCGCGGGCGGCAACGCTGACACTGGCGCGCCGCGAATTCGTGATCGCGGCGCAGGCGCTTGGCGCGACGCATACGCGCATCCTGCTGCGCGAGTTGCTGCCCAACGTGATGCTGCCGTTGTTTGCGTTCTTCCTGCTCGCCGTCGCCATCACCATCGTGGCCGAAGGTTCATTGTCGTTCCTGGGCCTCGGCGTGCCGCCGCCGATATCGAGCTGGGGCAGCATGATCGGGGAGGGGCGCGAAAGTCTCGAGATGGCGCCCCGGCTGGCTTTCATTCCGGCCATCGCGATGTTCCTGACCGTCTTGTCCTTTAACCTGGTCGGCGACACGCTCCGGGCGCTCACCGATCCCCGTCAGGGCGCGCTGTGACAGAGGGTACCCTGCTTTCCGTCGAGGATGTCATCGTCGATTTGCCGACGCCGCGCGGCAATCTGCGCGCGGTGGACCGTGTCGACCTCACCATCGGCGCCGGTCGGACGCTCGGCGTGGTCGGCGAGTCCGGTTGCGGCAAGACCATGCTGTCGCGCGCGATCCTGCAATTGCTGCCGAAAAGAGCAAAACTCTCCGGCCGCGTGATGTTCGACGGGCAGGATCTGCTGCAGCTGTCGCCGGAAAAACTGCGCAAGCTGCGCGGGCGGTCACTGGCGGTGGTGTTCCAGGACCCGATGACCTCGCTCAATCCGGTGCTGACCATCGGCACCCAGTTGATCGAGACGCTGCAGGAACACCTCGAACTCGATATGGCCGCCGCGACCAGGCGCAGCGTCGAGCTGCTCGCCGCGGTCGGCATTCCCGCGCCGGAGCAGCGGCTGATGCAGTATCCGCATCAGCTGTCGGGCGGCATGCGGCAGCGGGTGGCGATCGCGATCGCGCTGTCCTGCGAGCCGAAGCTGCTGATCGCGGACGAGCCGACCACCGCGCTCGATGTCACGATCCAGGCGCAGATCCTCGATTTGCTGGCGCGCGAACAGCGTCGCCGGCATATGGCGATGATCCTGATCACCCATGACCTCGGCGTCGTCGCCGGCCGCACCGACGAGGTCGCGGTCATGTATGCCGGCCGCGTGGTGGAGCGTGCGCCGACGCCGGCCTTGTTCAAGAAAATGCGGATGCCCTATACCGAGGCGCTGCTTGCCGCGCTTCCAAAGATCGACGCCGCGCCACATACGCCGCTGCCGGCGATCTCGGGCCGTCCACCCGATCCGACCCGGCCGCTGAAAGGCTGTTCGTTCTCGCCGCGCTGCCGCTATGCGTGGGCCCAATGCCATGTCGAGAAGCCGCGGCTCGAGGAATCGGACTCGCCTGCTCACCAATTTGCCTGCTTCCGTCCGATCGACGCCAGCGCGGGTGCCGGCGCATGACGCAGCAAGTCTCACCCGCCGTTTCAAACGACCCGCTGCTCGACGTCGATAATCTCGTCGTTGAGTATCCGGTCGGCAACAAGATCGTGCACGCGGTATCCGGCGTTTCCCTGCAGATCGCCCGCGGCGAAACGCTCGGGCTGGTCGGCGAATCCGGTTGCGGCAAGTCGACGCTCGGCCGCGCGGTGCTGCAGCTGCGCCGGCCGGTATCGGGACGGGTGCTGTTCGACGGCCAGGACCTCACGGCGATGCACGGCGATACGCTGCGCCTGATGCGCCAGCGCGTGCAGCTGATCTTCCAGGACCCGATCGCGTCGCTGAATCCGCGGCGGCGGATCGGCGATATCATCGCCGAGCCGCTGATCATTTCGGGCGTCAGGGATGCGGCCAAACGCCAAAAGCTCGTCGACGAAGCGCTCAGCGCTGTTGGGCTTGATCCGGCGCTGGTAGTCGGACGGCTGCCGCATGAATTCTCCGGCGGGCAATGCCAGCGCATCTGCATTGCGCGCGCGCTGGTGCTCAATCCGGAATTCATCGTTTGCGACGAGCCGGTCTCCGCGCTCGACGTTTCGATCCGGGCGCAGATCCTCAACCTGCTGGAAGAGATGAAGGCGCGTTATGGCTTGACGCTGCTGTTCATCGCGCATGATCTCGCCGTCGTGAAGGCGGTGAGCGACCGCGTCGCGGTGATGTATCTCGGGAGGTTGTGCGAGGTCGGTCCTTCCGAGCAGTTGTTCGCAAGGCCGGCGCATCCCTATACCGCACTGCTGATCGAGGCGATTCCGATGCCCGATCCCGACGTGCGTCCCGCCGAGACCGTGCCGGTCGGCGAGCCGCCTTCGCCGATTTCGCCGCCATCCGGCTGCCGTTTTCGGACCCGCTGTCCCCGCGCGGACCAGCGGTGCAGCGACGAGATGCCGGAACTTCGCGCCGTGGCGTCCGGACAGTTCGTGGCTTGCCATCATCCGCTGATCTGAATATCGAAGGATCGAGTGCGTTTGTCTCGTCTGGACAGACGTGGCAATGTCGGGCCGAAATTACCCATTCAAGAACAAGAATGACGGGAGAGAACCGATGAAAAGTTTCCAGGTCGCCGAGTTCAACGCCCCCTTGAAAGAAGTCGATCATCCGACGCCGGAGCCCACGGGCTCGCAGGTGTTGATCAAAGTGAAGGCCGCCGGCGTGTGCCACAGCGATCTCCACATCTGGGAGGGCGGCTACGATCTCGGTCACGGGCGCAAGCCGCTGTCGCTGAAAGACCGCGGCGTTTCGCTGCCCCGCACGATGGGCCACGAGACCGTTGGCGAGATCCTGGCTTTCGGTCCCGACGCAAAGGCCGCGAGCGGTGGCCTTAAGGTCGGCGACGTCACGCTGGTCTATCCCTGGCTCGGTTGCGGGAAATGCGAGACCTGTGTCGGCGGCGACGAGAACATGTGCGTCGTCAAGCCGAACTCGCTCGGCGTCTATTGCGACGGCGGCTACGCCGATCACATGACCGTGCCGCACCCGAAATATCTGTTGAACCTGAACGGGCTCGATCCCGTCACCGCGGCGCCCTATGCGTGCTCGGGTGTCACCACCTACAGCGCGCTGAAAAAAGTCGAGAACGTCCTGCATACGCCGATCGTGATCTTCGGCGCAGGCGGCCTCGGCCTGATGGCGCTGTCGCTTCTGAAGGCGATGGGCGGCAAGGGCGCCATCATGGTTGATATCGACGCGCGCAAACGCGAAGCCGCCGAGGCGGCAGGCGCGCTTGCGACCGTCGACGGCAAGGCCGCGGATGCACTGGAGCAGCTGCAGAAAAAAGCCGGCGGTCCGATCCGCGCGGTGATCGACCTCGTCGGCAATGCCCAGACCACGCAGCTCGGTTTCGACTGCCTGACCAAGGGCGGCAAGCTCGTGATCGTCGGCCTGTTCGGCGGCGGAGCGACCTTCGCGCTGCCGCTGATTCCGATCAAGGCCATCACGATCCAGGGCAGCTATGTCGGCAATTTGCGAGAAACCCAGGAGTTGCTCGATCTGGTCCGCACCAGGAAGATCGCGCCGATTCCGGTAACGACAATGCCGCTCGCCAAGGCCAACGAGGCGCTGACTGACTTGCAGAAGGGCAAGCTGGTAGGGCGCGCGGTACTGACGCCGTAAACTACATTGCCGTCATGCCCGCCCTTGTGCCGGGCATCCGCGTCTTGCTTCTCGAAACAGCGATGAAGACGTGGATGGCCGGGAAAGGCGAGCGGAAGCGACGCCGTCCTTTCAGACGGCTTTGCCCGGCCATGACGAACTCATTATCAATCCGTCGTGAAGGAAATCCATGTCTGCCAATAACGCACTCCACATCGCCGTACTCGGCGGCGATGGCATCGGCCCTGAAGTGATGGCCCCGGCGCTCGAAGTCCTGCGAAAGATCGAGGCGACAACGGATCTGAAATTTCGCTTCACCGACGCGCCGGCTGGCGCCAATAATTATCTGGCGACGGGAAAATCGATGCCGGACAGCACGGTGCGGCTGTGCGAAGAAGCCGACGCCATCCTGCTCGGCGCCTGCGGTCTGCCGTCGGTACGCTACCCAGACAATACCGAGATCGCGCCGCAGATCGAACTGCGCATGCATTTCGATCTCTATGCCGGCGTGCGCCCGGCGCGGCTGATTCCGGGCGTGCCGAGCCCGATCGTCGGCGCCGATCAGAAGGGCATCGATCTGGTTCTGATCCGGGAATCCACCGAAGGCCTGTTCGCGTCGATGGGCAAGGGAGTCGTGACCGATACCGAGGCACGCGAGACACTCGTCATCACCCGCAAGACCTCGGAACGGCTGTTCGAGTTTTCATTCCGCCTCGCTGAACGCCGCAAGGCGCGCGGGCGCACGAATGGCGGGCTAACCTGTGTCGACAAGGCAAATGTGTTCAGGGCGTTCGCGTTCTTCCGCGGGATGTTCGACGAGGCCGCGCAGCGCCACCCTGATGTCAGGGCCGAGCGGGTTTACGTCGATGCCTGCTCGCTCATGATGGTGAAGCGCCCCTGGGATTTCGACGTCATGGTGACGGAGAACATGTTCGGCGATATTCTTTCCGACCTCGCCGCCGGCCTGATCGGCGGCCTCGGCATGGCGCCATCGGCGGATATCGGCGACCGCCACGCGGTGTTCCAGCCCTGCCATGGCACGGCGCCCGATATCATGGGGCAGGGCAAAGCCAATCCAACGGCCATGATCCTTTCGGCGGCGATGATGCTGGACTGGCTCGCCGAAAAGCACGGGCTGGAGACCGCCGCCGAAGCCGGCGAGCGCATCGAGCGCGCGGTCGACAAGGCCTATGCGAATGGAATCAAACCGATGGAGTTCGGCGGCGGCAACGGCACCGCGGATATTACCAAGGCGGTATTGGCGGCGTTGTGATTTTTATAGGGCGGATTGAGCCGAAGGCGTAATCCGCCGTCTCGTTGTCGACAGAACGGCGGATTACGCTAACGCTAATTAGCGAAGTATAACCCACCGAAGCAAGCAAGATGGCGGATTACGCTGACGCTAATCCGCCCTACGAAGACTCATCGTCCCTTGAACTTCGGCTTGCGCTTTTCCATGAACGCAGTGCGGCCCTCGCGAAAATCCTCCGAGTCCATGCAGGCGGTGCCGATCTGCTTGATCGCATCCATGTCGCGACGGCTTTCGTCTTTCAGCACCTCGGCGATGGTGATCTTGGCGGCCTTGATCGCGAGCGGTGCGTTGCCGGAAATCGTGCGTGCGATCTCCATGGTCGCGTCCCACAAATCAGGCCCGGGCAAGACGCGGTCGACGAGCCCGATCCGCAATGCTTCGGTGGAGTCGATCCGCATGCCCGTGTACATGATGAGCCGCGCCCAGGACGGGCCGACCAGCGAGACCAGGTGCTTGAGGCCGTCATAGCCATAGGCGATGCCGAGTTTGGCGGCGGGAATGCCGAACTGGCTGTTGTCGGCCGCAAGCCGGATGTCGGCCAGCATCGCAACCTGCATGCCGCCGCCGAGACAGAAGCCCCGGATGCAGGCGATCGTCGGCTTCGGATAGTCCGCCAACAGCGCGCGCTGTGCGGCGCTGCGTTTTGAGTACTCTTCGGAGGCTTCGGCGTTGTGGCGGGTCTTTTCGAACTGGCTGATGTCGGCGCCCGAGACGAACGCCTTGTCGCCGGCGCCGGCCATGATCACGACGCGGATGTCGGGATTGTCGCGCAATTCGATCAGCGCGCTGCCGAGCCCTTCCCACATCTCGAGCGACATCGCGTTGCGCTTCTCGGGATTGTTGAAGGTGATAACCCCGACGCCGTCGCTGACGCGCTGCAGGATCTTGCGGTCGGCGTAGGATTTTTCAGAGTTGTTGGGAACATCTAGCATCGCTCGGACTCCGGTCCGTGTTCAGGAGGCTTTCGGCTGTCGTGCCACGGTTCGGCGATCCCGGGCAAGGTCTGGAAGCACGCCCAATCCTGCCATGCGTTTTCGCTGTGGCGTGCTATGGTGGTTCGCAACAGACAAGAAGCAAGAAGCGTCATTCTCTCGGGAGGAATGCATGCCGCTGACGCGCCGGGAAGCGATTGCGGGATGCGGCGGTGGGCTGGCCTGGCTGGCCGTTTCGCCAGCGCAGGCCCAGGCGACCTATCCCAACCGGACGATCAGGATGATCGTGCCGTATCCGCCGGGCGGCACCACCGACCTGCTTGGCCGGCTGGTCACCGACCAGTTCAGGAGCGGCCTGGATGCAACCGTCATTGTCGAGAACAAGCCGGGGGCCGGTACCACGCTGGGCGCAGACCTGGTCGCAAAGTCGGAGCCCGACGGCTACACGCTGCTGATGGCGACCTCGACCACGCTCGCCATCAACAAGACGCTGTACAGGAAATTACCCTACGACCCCACAAAGGACTTTGAGCCGATCGGCCTTGTGGCCGGCGTGCCCTTTGCGCTGATCGTCAACCCGACGATCCCGGCCAAGACGCTACCGGAGTTCATCGCCTACGCCAAATCAAAGCCCGGCCTCAGCTATGGCTCGGCCGGCAATGGAAGTCCGCAACATCTCGGCGCCGAAATGCTGAAGTCGGCAGCCGGAATCGATGTCCGCCACGTGCCATATCGCGGCAGTGTGCCGGCGATGCTCGATGTGATCGCGGGGCATATCCTCTTCATGGTGGTGGACCTGCAGCCGGCGCTGCAACAGATCCGCGAAGGCAAGGTCAGGGTGCTCGGCGTGACCACGCCCAAGCGCGTTTCGATTGCGCCTGATATTCCCACCCTCGCCGAAGCGGGCCTCACCGGCTTTGAACTGGTGGCCTGGCAGGGCGTGGTCGCGCCGGCGGGCACGCCGCGCCCGATCGTCGATGCATTGGCGGCGCAACTCGCGAAGCTGATGGCTGACCCGCCAACGCGGGAGAAGTTGATAAAGCTTTCGCTGGAGCCGCTGCCGCCGTCGACACCGGACAGTTTTGCAGCTTACATCAAGACCGAAGTCGAGCGCTGGGCCGTGATCGTCAAGAACTCCGGCGCCGAACTCGAA
Source organism: Bradyrhizobium sp. AUGA SZCCT0169 (assembly GCF_018130085.1). Classification (NCBI taxonomy): domain Bacteria; kingdom Pseudomonadati; phylum Pseudomonadota; class Alphaproteobacteria; order Hyphomicrobiales; family Nitrobacteraceae; genus Bradyrhizobium; species Bradyrhizobium sp. AUGA SZCCT0169. The sequence continues at coordinate 20,471 of NZ_JAFCMC010000061.1, forward strand.
TAACAAGAATGCCTCTGCCAAGAAGTCCTCTGTAAAGGCTCCTCTGCAAGCGCACGGTCAGTGTTCGGCATGAATGATAGCAATGTCCTGATCGTTGGCGCCGGACCGGTCGGGCTGACCCTCGCGATCGATCTGGCGTGGCGCGGTATCGACGTGACGGTGGTGGAAACGCGGGCGCCCGCAGCGCCGCCGGAACCGAAATGCAACCACGTCGCCGCCCGCACCATGGAGATCTTCCGGCGGCTGGGCCTCGCCGAGAACATCCGCAATGCCGGATTGCCGGCGGATTATCCGCACGACATCAGCTACCGCACCTCGTTCACCGGGCAGGAACTGACGCGGATTCACATTCCCTGCCGGCGCGATCGCTTCACTGCGACGGATGGCCCCGATTGCAACTGGCCGACGCCGGAGCCGCCGCACCGCATCAACCAGATATTCCTTGAGCCGATGCTGTTTGCGCACGCGGCGGCGCAATTGCGCATCCGGATCATCAACCGGACCTCGGTCGAGGACGTCGTGGTGGAAGATACCGGCGCGCGCATGAGCTTGCGTGATCTCGACACCGGCGCCGTGAGGACCGTGAATTGCCGTTACCTGATCGGTTGCGACGGCGCGCGCTCGATTGTTCGCAAGGCGATCGGCGCCGAATTGTCCGGCGATGCCGTGATCCAGCGCGTGCAGTCGACCTACATTCGCGCACCCGGGCTGATCGATCGTCAGCGATGCGAACGCGCGTGGGGCACCGGTGCCATCAACCCGCGCCGCTCGGGCATGGTGTATGCGATCGACGGTCGCGAGCGCTGGCTGGTGCATAATTACATGAAGCCGGGCGAGGGCGGTTTCGACGAGATCGACCGCGATGCCTGTCTGCGCACCATCCTCGGCGTGGAGGGTGATTTCAACTACGAGATCCTCTCAAAGGAAGACTGGTACGGCCGCCGGCTGATCGCCAGCAAGTTTCGTGATCGCTGCGCCTTCATCGCCGGCGATGCCGCGCATATCTGGGTGCCCTACGCCGGCTACGGCATGAACGCAGGGATTGCGGACGCCATGAATCTGTCGTGGCTGCTGGCGGCGCATCTCAACGGCTGGGCGCCACCCTCCATCCTCGACGCCTATGAAGCGGAACGCTGGCCGATCACCAGCCAGGTGTCACGGTTTGCGATGTCGCATGCGGAAGCCGAAATTCGCCGCCGAGGGTCGGTGCCAGCGGACATCGAGGCGGCGGGTCCGCAAGGCGCGCGCGTGCGCGAAGAAATCGGCCGGCTCACCTATGAGATCAACGTCCAGCAATATGCCTGCGCCGGCCTCAATTTCGGCACCTTTTACGATCGCTCGCCGATCATCGCCTATGACGGCGCCGCGGCTCCGGCCTACACGATGAGCCTCTATACGCCCTCGACAGTCCCGGGCTGCCGTACGCCGCATTTTCGGCGCGCCGACGGAAGTTCGATTTACGACGCCATGGGCGAGGGGTTTACGCTGTTGAGGTTCGATTCAGCCGCAGACGTCGCTGCGCTCGAGGCGGCGGCTCGCGTGAGGGGTGTGCCGCTTGCGGTGCTCGATGTCGAGGGAGCGGACATTGCCACCGGTGATGGCAACGGTCTGGTGCTGCCGGGTCTGGTGTTGTCGCGGCCGGACCAGCACGTGGCCTGGCGGGGCGTTCGCGTGCCGGACGATCCGCTCGGGCTGATCGATCGTGTGCGCGGTGCCGGAAGCTAAAGCGGGATGGAGTTAGGTTGAATCGATTTGGGATTCCCAAATCAGTAGGTTTCTGATTCACCATGCTGGCTGG
>NZ_JAFCMC010000062.1:0-21355 GCF_018130085.1 Bradyrhizobium sp. AUGA SZCCT0169
CGACGGTGGCAATAGAGGCCGTCTCACCGGGGAGAGCGCGTTATAAGCCGTAAAGCCATTGCGCAGGGAATGTCGGATGCTCTCCGCTGCCCTGTATGCTCGTGTGCAGCCTACTTAGCACAATCGCACACGAGACCGCGGGTGCAGCGCGCATCCGGCATTCCCTGCGCCCTCTGAATTGAAGAGGGTAAGGAATTTCTGGCAAAGCTCGGGCGCAATGCGTCGCGACAATGCGAAGGTGTGTTTGGATAATGGTGCCAACAACAAACACCACCGTCGTCCCGGCGAACGCCGGGACCCATACGCCGCGGCGCATCGGTCAGAGCGCCGGCGTTAGAGACCTACTGCAAACAATAACCGCCGCGGCGTATGGGTCCCGGGTCAAGCCCGGGACGACGTGTGGAGAGAGCCGGGACGACGCGGAGTTATGGAGCTACTTCCCCCACACCTCGTTGGCGACATCGACCGCGAGCTTCAGCTTGGCCCACTGCTCTTCCTCGGACAGGATGTTGCCTTCCTCGGTCGAGGCGAAGCCGCATTGCGGCGATACCGCGAGCTGCTCGAGCGGCGCGAATTTTGCGGCCTCCATCAGCCGGCGCTTGATGTCTTCCTTGTTCTCGAGCTCGCCGAACTTCGAGGTGATGACGCCGACCACGACCACCTTGTTGCCCTTCGGCAGATAGCGCAGCGGTTCGAAGCCGCCGGCGCGGTCGGAATCATATTCCAGGAAATAGCCGTCGTAATTGGTGCCGGCCAGCATGGTCTCCGCGACCGGCTCGTAGCCGCCGGAGGAAATCCAGGTCGAGCGGAAATTGCCGCGGCAGACATGGGTGGTGACAATCATGTCGGCCGGCCGCTCGGCCAGCGCGTAGTTGATGACGCGGGCATAGATCTCCTGCAGGCCATCGGGATTGTCGCCGCGCTCGCGCGCCTTCTGCAACTCGTCCGGCGAGCAGAGATAGGCCCACACGGTGTCGTCGAACTGCAGATAGCGGCAGCCGGCGTCATAGAACGCCTTCACCGCCTTGCGGTAGGTCTTGCCGAGGTCCTCGAAGAAAGGTTCGAGATCGGGATAGACGTCCTTGGAGATCGCCTTGCGGCCGCCGCGGAAATGCAGCACCGCGGGCGACGGGATCGTCATCTTCGCGGTGACATGCGCGGTGTCGCAATGCTTCTTCAGAAACCTGAAGTGATCGAGCATCGGATGGTTGTCGGGGAAGTCGAGCTTGCCGATGACGCGGATGGCGTCATGCCGGGTCTGGACGCCGGCGAACTGGATGCCCTGGTCGGGATGAAACAATTCGCAGCCGGTCAGATGGCTCAGGAAATCGAAATGCCACCAGGAACGGCGGAACTCGCCGTCAGTCGCGAGCTTGAGGCCGAGCGAGGCCTGCTTGTGCACGACCTTTTCGATTTCCATGTCCTCGGCCTTGCGCAGGTCCTCGGCCGTGATCTCACCCTTCTCCAGTTTGGCGCGCGCTTCCTTGATGCGCTGCGGCCGCAACAGGCTGCCGACCTCGTCGGCACGGAACGGGGCTTTGGTTCGCTGCATGGTCTTACTCCCAGGAATTATCTAGTGTGCGGCGGCGCCAGCGACGCCAAGATAGCGTTCGAGTACCGCAGGATCGGCCTTCAGGGCGCTGGAGGCCGCATCATGGACGATCGCGCCGCGTTCCAATATCACAACCCGGTCGGCCAACCCCAGAATCTTTTGGGCATTCTGCTCGACAATAATCGAGCAGATGCCCCCCGCGCGGGTAATGGTGCCGAGCGCCCGCAGCAGTTCCTCGACGATGATGGGCGCCAGCCCCTCGGTCGGCTCGTCCAGCAGCAGCACCTTCGGATTGAGCGTCAGCGCCCGGCCGATCGCCAGCATTTGCTGCTCGCCGCCGGAGAGCTGGTTGCCGAAATTACTGCGGCGTTCCTTCAGCCGCGGAAACATTTCGTAAACCCTGTCGACGGTCCAGGGTCCGGGCTGGGCCACCGCGGTCATGTTCTCTTCCACCGTCAGCGAGCGGAAGATGTTGCGCTCCTGCGGCACCCAGCCAATGCCGGCGCGCGCCCGCTGGTCCGGCCGCATCGGGGTAATGTCGAGCCCGCCAAGCGCGACAGTGCCGCCAAAACGCCGGGTGATCCCGACGATCGAATTGATCAGCGTGGTCTTGCCGGTGCCGTTGCGGCCGAGCAGCGCCAGCACCTGGCCTTCGCCTAATGTCAGCGACATCCCCGGCAGCACCACCGCTTGCCCGTAGCCGGCGCGCAGGTCGTTGATGGCGAGCAAATCAGACATCAGCAGCCTCGCCGAGATAGACCGCCTTGACCTGGGGATTGCGCGCCACCTCGTCCGGGGGGCCCTCGACCAGCATGGCGCCGTTGACCAGCACCGAAATCCGGTCGGCGAACGAAAACACCAGATCCATGTCGTGCTCGATCAGAAGCACCGTGACGTCGCGCGGCAGCGCGGCGACGGCTGCCAGGATATCGTGGCGCTCGCTCTCGGGCACACCGGCGGCGGGCTCGTCGAGCAACAGCACCCGCGGCTTGGTCGCGATCGCGACCGCGATCTCGAGCAGGCGCTGCTTGCCGTAGGGCAGCGTCGCGGTGAGTTCATTCATGACGTCGAGCAGGTGAAAGCGCGACAGCGTCTCGGCGACCTCCTGGTTGACGTCGCCCCGCGTCCCCATCCGCCGCCACCAGTCGCCGCCGCGGCCGAGCCGTTCGGACACCGCAAGCCCGATGGTCTCCAGCGGCGTCAAATCGGCATAAAGCTGGTTGATCTGGAAGGTGCGCGACAGCCCGCGCAGCACCCGCTTATGAACCGGCAGATCGGTGATGTTGTTGCCCTCGAGCAGGATGCGCCCGGCATTGGGGGCAAGCACGCCGGTGAGCAGGTTGATGACCGTGGTCTTGCCGGCGCCGTTCGGCCCGATCAGGGCATGGCGGGCGCCCTGCTCGACCCGCAGCGACAGGTCACGCGTGACCTTGAGGCCCCCGAATGATTTTTCAAGTCCCTCGGTTTCCAGCGCGATCGTCATGGCGCGTCACTTTCGGGAACGGCCACGACGGCTTTGCGCCCGGCGATTTTCCGGATCACGAGATTGGGCAGCCACAGCGCCCAGCGATGCATGCGGTCGCGGCCGACCAGCACGATCACGACCAGCACGAGGCCGATCCAGAACAGCCAGTATTGCGGCGTGATGGTGGAGAAGAACTCCTGCAGCATCTTGAAGACAACAGCGCCGATCAGGCCGCCATAAAGATAGCCGGTGCCGCCGAGCACCAGCACCAGCATCAGATCGGCCGATTTTTCGAACGCGAACACGTCGAGCGAGGCCAGCGCCGTGGTCTGGGTGAACAGCGCGCCGGCAATGCCGGCGTAGAACGCGGCCAGCGTATAGATCGCGATCAGGCGGCGGTTGACCGGCACGCCGATGGCGGATGCCCGCAGCGGATTGTTCTTGATCGCGCGCAGCGACAGGCCGAACGGCGAGTTCACCACCCGGCGCGCGAGCAGGAACAGCAGGAACAGCACGATCAGCGAGTAGAAGAAGCCGGTCTTGCCGAACATGTCGAAGGCGAAGAGCCCAAGGATCGGCGCCATCTCGATGCCCTGCAGGCCGTCAGTGCCGCCCGTGATGTTGGAGAAACGCTCACCCAGCGCCTCCAGCAGCAACGCGATCCCGAGTGTCACCATCAACCGCGTCAGGTCGACGCCGCGGATCACCAGGAAACTGGTGAGAAAGCCGAGCACCATGGCGACGAGGCCGGCCGCAACCAATGCAATCACCGGTTCGGTGATGATGCCGTGCAGCGCCAGCAGCCCGGCACAATAGGCGCCGACGCCGAAGAAGGCGGCGTGGCCGAGCGACACGATACCGGCATAGCCAAGGATCAGATCGAGCGACAGCGCGAACAGTGCCAGCCGCAGGATGTCCGTCATGATCAGATAGCGCGACGGAAACAGGAATGCGCAGGCCAGCACCAGAACCCAGAACGCGATTTCGCCTCCGCGCCAGCGGGAGCGGGCCATGGCATGAGACGAGATTTCGGGAAGCGCGCTCATAGCGGCTCACCGCGCCGCGGTGCGGCCGAACAGACCGTTCGGGCGCCAGATCAGGATCACGATCATGATGGTGTAGATGACGAAGGGCCCCATCTTGGGCACGTAATATTTGCCGGCGACGTCGCCGATGCCGAGCAGCAGCGAAGCCAGAAACGGCCCGGTGATGCTGGAGGAGCCGCCGACGGTGACCACGATCAGGAAGTAGATCATGAACTTGAGCGGAAAATACGGATCGAGGCCGAGAATTTCGGCGCTCAGCGCGCCGCCCAGACCGGCAAGTCCGCAACCGAAGGCGAAGGTAAAGGCAAACACTTGCGGTACGTTGATGCCGAGGCCGCTGGCGGCACGGGGATCATCGACCGCCGCGCGCAAACGGCTGCCAAACCGGGTTTTCGCCAGGATCAATTGCAGCCCAACCGTGAGCAGGCCGCAGATCACGATGATCATCAGCCGGTAGCGGCCGATGCCGACGCCGAAGAAATCGAACTGGCCCTCGAGCGCCGCCGGCAGCTTGATGAAGATGCGCGACGATCCCATGATGTAATCGACCGACGCCACCGACATGAAGGTGAGGCCGATCGTGAACAGCACCTGGTCGAGGTGGCTTCTGGTGTAGAGATGGCGGTAGAGCGTCCGCTCCAGCGCCACGCCGATCACGGCGCTCACGACAAAGGCGAGCGGCAACGCCGCAAAGAACGGCCAGCCGGAATTGTTGACCAGGACGGCGCAGACATAGCCGCCGGTCATCGCGAACGCGCCGTGCGCGAGGTTGACGAAGTTCATCAACCCGAGCGTGACGGCAAGGCCGCAGGCCAGCACGAACAACAGCATGCCGTAAGCGACGCCGTCGAACAGGATGGTGAAGAGCGTAGTCATGGGATCGGCTTAGCGAACGTTAGAGAGAGACACAAAACTTGCAACGTCGTCATGGCCGGGCTTGACCCGGCCATCCACGTCTTCCTTGCAATACGGCGAACGAGGACGTGGATGCCGGCACAAGGCCGGGCATGACGGAGAGAGCGGACGCGCGCCCCCGATGTGCAAGTGCACATCGGGGATGACGGCTTCGCCGTCACTTCTTCGTCTTGCCGGAATCCTTGACCGCCTCGAAGGTCGCGAATTCGACGTTGTAGAGTTCGCCGTCGACCTTCTCGACCTTTCGGATGTAGATGTTCTGGACGATGTCGCGGGTTTCCGGATCGATCGAGATCGGACCGCGCGGGCTCTCCCACTTCATGCCCTTCATCGCCGCGATCAGCCCATCGCCGTCGGTCTTGCCGCCGGTCTTCTTCAGCGCTTCGTAGATCAGGTGGATGCCGTCGTAGCCACCCACCGCCATGAAACCCGGACGCTGGTTATAGGCCTTCTTGTAGGCCGCGACGAAATCCTTGTTGGCGGCCGACGGGTGCGCTGCGGAGTACAGATGCGCGGTGACAGTGCCGAGCGCCGCATCACCCATGCCGTTGAGCAGATCGTCATCCATCACGTCGCCGGGGCCGATCACCTTGATGCCCGCTTTGTCGAGGCCGCGCTCGGCATACTGCTTCATGAAGTTGCCGCCCTGCCCTGCCGGCACGAACACGAACACCGCATCGGGCTTGGCGTCCTTCATGCGCTGCAGGAACGGCGCGAAGTCCGGATTCTGAAGGGGCACCTTGACCTCTTCGACAATCTCGCCGCCACCGGCGGTGAAGTTCTGCTTGAAGAAGGTCAGCGCGTCGTTGCCGGGCGCGTAGTCGGAGGTCAGCGTCGCGACCTTCTTGATGCCGTTCTTGGCGGCCCAATCACCGATGATGGTGGAGGACTGCGCCAGCGTAAAACTGGTGCGGACGATATAGGGGGAACGCTCGGTAATGATCGAGGTGCCGGCGGCCATCACGATTTCCGGGACCTTGGCCTGGGTCGCCAGCGGCGCCGCGGCCAGGGCTGCCGGCGTCACGCCGAAGCCGGCGATGAAACTGACCTTGTCGTTGACGATCAATTCCTGGGCGAGGCGCTTGGTGTTGTCGGGAACCGCGCCGTCATCCTTCAGGATGACCTCGATCTTCCTGCCGGCGACGGTGTCGCCCTTCTGCTGCATGTAGAGCTTGACGGCGTTGTCGATCTGCTTGCCGGTCGACGCCTGTCCGCCGGTCATCGGCAGGATCAGGCCGATCTTGACGGCGTCCTGCGCACTTGCGGGTATCACAGCCAGCACGACGGCGCCTGCGGCCAGCAGCATTTGACGACGAATAAACATGAATTTTTCTCCCCCTGATCGGTCTTGTGCCTTGAACCGAGTCCCCGGCCCTTGCCTCACCATAGCCCATATTTTTCGGCCGGGTAGCGCCACGACATGGCGTCTCGCCGCGGCCTGTTGTCAATCGGACGAAGGGCGCGTTTGCTTGGGCACGTCCCGCAGGGCGTTCCTGCGTCGGGTCGCAAGCAGTATGATAACACCGTCCGCGCACTGGCCGGTCCAACCGTTTCCTGCCCTCGTTCCATTTGTACATTTGTACAAATAAAATGTTCCTGTCAACAAAGAAGCGGGAGGTCTTGCCCTGCCGCAAGACGGCCCCAAATCCATCATCCCTAAAGGTCTAATGTGTAACCTGCCGTCCATGTCGATCCGTACCCGCCAATTCCTTGTCCACGTTGCTGTCGCGCTCACGGGCTGCTCGCTGAGTGGCTGCGGGACCATCAACGAAAAAATCTCGGCCGGGGTCAGCGACGCCATTCCGGCCTGGGCCGGCGGCGTGCCGGCGGACGCGCCACCGCGGCCGGGCACCGCCAAGTACGACGAGTTCATGAGGGAACGCGAGCGGAAACGGCTGCTGCCCGCCGCAGAGCGCGGCGAGGAAGCAAAACCCGTCTCATCGTCGCAGAGCGGCATTCAGTAGGCGCCAGTGTTGCTGGCGAGCCTGCTGGTCGAATCAATCCATGAACACGACGGTCTTGCGGCCATTGAGGATCACGCGGTCCTCGAGATGGTGCCGCATGGCGCGCGCCAGCACGCGGCGTTCGATATCGCGGCCCTTGCGCGACAGGTCTTCGGGCGTATCGCGGTGGCTGATGCGTTCGACGTCCTGGTCGATGATCGGGCCTTCATCGAGGTCGCGCGTCACATAGTGCGCGGTCGCGCCGATCAGTTTGACGCCGCGCTCATGCGCCTGGTGGTAGGGCCGAGCGCCTTTGAAGCCCGGCAGGAACGAGTGGTGGATATTGATGCAGCGACCCGAAAGCGCTTCTGACATCTCATCCGAGAGAATCTGCATATAGCGCGCCAGCACCACGAGGTCGGTGCCGCTGTCCTGCACCAATTTCAGGACCGCCTGTTCCTGCTCGCGCTTGGTCTCCTTGGTGACCGGCAGATAGTGGAACGGGATCGCGCCGAAATCGAGATTGCCATAGATCTCGCGCGGATGATTGGAGACGATCGCGGTCGGGATCATCTGAAGTTCGCCGGTGCGCCACCGATAGAGGATATCGACCAGGCAATGATCCGATTTGGAAGCCAGCAACATCACCCGGCGGCGGCTGGCGCGATCGCGCATCTGCCAGTCCATGCCAAAGCGGTCGGCGATCGCGGTAAAGCCGGTCTGCAACGCCGCCAGTTCGACCACGAGGTCGGCGGCGGTGAACACCACCCGCATGAAGAATTTTTTGGTCTCGACATCGTCGAACTGCTGGGCGTCGAGGATGTTCTGGCCGTTATGTGCGAGAAAGGTCGACACCGCGGAGACGATGCCGGGACGATCCGGGCAGGACAGGGTCAACACGAATTGATGATCGGGCATGGCGCGGACTTGATTACAATTCAGGCAGAAGGGTGAGAACGGCTCGTTGCGGCCCTGCTCTATCACCGCCAAGGCGCTTGCGCCAATCCGGAAACCGGAGTCAGGATGAACAAAGCACGACGATCTGAGTTGGAGCGAGTCATGGCAGACAGACTGAACGGCTACCGTATCCTGATCCTGGAAACGCGCGAGGAGGCGCAGTTTTCCCGCCTGCTCACGGAGCAGGGCGCGGACGTGCTGCAATGTCCGATGTTCACCATCCACGACGCACCCGATCCGGCGCCGATCGAGGCCTGGATCAAGCGGTGCGTCAACATGCCATTCGACGATCTGGTGCTGATGACGGGCGAAGGCCTACGCCGGCTGATGAAGGTCGTGCGCCGCATCGGTCTCCAGGGAGAATTCGTGGCCGCGCTCGGCAAGGCCCGTAAATTTGCGCGCGGCCCCAAACCTGGCCGGGCGCTGCGCGAAATAGGGCTGGAGCCGCAGATGACGACGGAGAAGCCGACCTCCGAAGGCATCGCCGAGATGCTGTCGCGCATCGATCTGAACGGCCATCGCCTCGGCCTGCAGCTTTATCCGGACAAGGATCACAGCGTCCTGATCGGCGCGATCAAGTCGCTGGGCGCCGAGGTCGATATTGTGCTGCCCTATGCTTACGATGCGCAGGCGGCCGAGGCCAACATCGTCACCGCCATCGATGAGATGGCGCAGGGCCGCATCGATGCGATCGCGCTGACCAATTTAGGCCAGGTCCGCCGTCTCGTCGAAGTCGCTCGGGCGCGTGGATGCGAGGCGCGGTTGCGAGAGGGGTTGGCGCAAACGCCAATTGCATCGGTGGGGCCCGTGGTTTCCGAAGAACTCAAATCCCACGGGCTGAGCGCCGACATATCGCCTGCCGATGACGCCTACTTCATGAGGCCGCTGATATCGGCGATGGCGATGGCGCTCGGCAAGACTCCGCCGCGTGCGACGGCTATGAAGTAGCCGCATCGTCGCAATGACGAAAAATCACTCGGCCGCTTGCTTCGATTCGTTCAGATAAGCCTGATAGGCGAGCTTGAGGCCATCCTCGAGCGACGTGCTGGCGCGCCAGCCGAGTTTGGCCAGCCGACCGCTGTCGAGCAATTTGCGCGGCGTTCCGTCCGGCCGCGAGGTGTCATAGCTGATCTCGCCACTATAGCCGACGGTCGCGGCGACCAGTCGGGCGAATTCGGCGATGGTGATGTCCTCGCCCGCGCCAATATTGATGAGTTCGCCGCTGGAATAGGTCTTCATCAGATAGATGCAGGCGTCCGCGAGATCGTCAACATAAAGGAATTCGCGCCGCGGCGAGCCAGTACCCCACACCGTCACGTTCCGCGCCCCCGAGACCTTCGCTTCGTGGAATCTGCGGATCAGCGCAGCGACGACGTGGCTGTATTCGGGATGATAATTGTCGCCGCGGCCGTACAAATTGGTCGGCATCACGTTGATGAAGTCGGAGCCGTACTGGCTGCGATAGGCTTCGACCATCTTGATGCCCGCGATCTTGGCAATCGCGTAGGGTTCGTTGGTCGGCTCCAGCAGTCCCGTCAGCATGGAATCTTCGTGCAGCGGCTGCGGGGCCAGCTTGGGATAGATGCAGGAGGAGCCGAGGAACATCAGTTTCTCGGTCGCATTGACATGCGCGGCGTGAATAACGTTGGTCGCAATCACCAGATTGTCGTAGAGGAATTCGGCCCGCAGCGTGTTGTTGGCGACGATGCCGCCAACCTTTGCCGCCGCCAGAAACACCGCTTGCGGGCGCTTGGCGGCGAACCATTGGTTGACCGCGGCCTGGTCGCGCAGATCGACTTCGGCGCGCGCAATCGTCAGCAGTTCGACGCCTTCCTGCGCAAGTCGGCGCACCAAAGCCGCCCCGACCATACCGCGATGCCCGGCGACGAAAACCGTCTTGCCCTTTAGCTCAAACGGAATTCTTGCCATTGGCAGCCTCTCGTCTTGCGGCCGCAAGATCGCCTGCGACCATTTCCTTGACCAACTGGGCGAACGGCGTCTTCGGTTTCCAGCCCAGTTTCTCCCGCGCTTTGCTGGCATCGCCGATCAGGAGATCGACTTCGGTCGGCCGGAAATACATGGGATCGATGCGCACGAGGATCTTGCCCGACTTCTTGTCGATGCCTTGCTCATCGACGCCCTTGCCGCGCCATTCGATGGTTCGGCCCACTTCCGCAAACGCCAATTCGACGAATTCGCGCACCGAGCGGGTCTCGCCGGTCGCCAGCACGAAATCGTCTGCTACATCGACCTGCAAGATTCGGTGCATGCCTTCGACATAGTCCCGCGCATGGCCCCAGTCGCGCTTGGCCTCGAGATTGCCGAGATAGAGCGTATCCTCAAGGCCGGTCTCGATCCGGGCCACGCTGCGCGTGATCTTGCGGGTGACAAAAGTCTCGCCGCGGATCGGGCTTTCGTGATTGAACAGGATGCCGTTGGAGGCGAACATGCCATAGGCCTCGCGGTAGTTCACCGTGATCCAGTAGCCATAGAGCTTGGCCACGGCGTAGGGCGAACGCGGATAGAACGGCGTGGATTCCCTCTGCGGCACTTCCTGAACCAGGCCGTAGAGCTCCGAGGTCGACGCCTGGTAAAACCGCGTCTCCTTCTCCATGCCGAGGATGCGGATCGCTTCCAATAGGCGCAGCACGCCGATGCCGTCGGCATTGGCGGTGTATTCCGGGCTCTCGAAGCTGACGGCGACATGGCTTTGCGCGGCGAGATTGTAAATTTCGGTCGGCCTGACCTCTTGCATCAGCCGGATCAGGTTGGTGGAGTCGGTCATATCGCCGTAATGCATCAGGAACGGCACGTTGCCGGCGTGCGGATCCTGATAGAGATGGTCGACCCGCGCCGTATTGAACGAGGATGAGCGGCGCTTGATGCCATGCACAGTGTAACCGAGACCGAGTAGATACTCGGCCAGATAGGCACCGTCCTGGCCGGTGACGCCCGTAATCAGCGCGACGCGCTGCTTCGAATCATGACCCGACATTTTCTCTCCAATACCCCGGCGCCGCCTCAAGCAGCGCGAACGCCAGTAAGTTCCCCGGCCGCCGGACACCCCAACCCCTCCAGTACGTCCGCAGGGCTGGCAAAGCCCCTCGCAGCCCATTCGCCCAGCCCAACCGGACGCGCAAGGGGCTTCAACCATGCGGCGCAGGCCATAGCATCCGGCCCCGGCGGAGTCTAATCCTAAAACCGTGTGGAATCAGACCTTTAGGCGCCAAGTGCGGGCTAGCCCATCGGTCAACCTGTTCCAGTCAAAGGCAAGGCCCGCAGCGCACGGATTTACGGCGTCACTCGCCATAGCGACGTAACCGATCGAGGTCGATGATGGTCACCCCGCCATATTCGAGCCGGAGCAGGCCTTCCTTCTCCAGCCGCTTCAGGCACTGGTTGGCATTTTGCCGGGAGATGCCCGACAACGCCCCGATTTCTTCCTGCGTGATCTCGAGATGTGGCGTGAGATCGGGATACAGAATGGGATTGAACAGGGAGGCGATCGAACGCGCCAGGCGCGCGGTCGCATCTAGCGTGCGGCCGTATTCGAGCAGCCCGATGAACTGGCCCAGACGCTCGTTGAGTTGCCGGACCAGGAAACGATTGAATCCAACACTGTTCTCGAACAGCCAGATGAAGGTGGTGCGGTTCATCATCGCCAGACGGGTGTCGCGCAACGCCACCACGTCGTAGCGGCGGGGCTCGTTTTTGAGCACGGAACCCTCGCCAAACCAGGCACCGGCCGTCAGGCCGGCAAAACTGGCGGCCTTGCCGCCGCGGGATACGATCCCCATCCGGGCCAGACCCGAGACAACGCCGGTCCAGTATTCGAAGGGGTCGCCGCGCATGAAGATGAATTCATTGGCGCGGTAGGATCTTTCGACGATGCCGGCGCGCGCGATTTCGGTCTCGCGAGCGTTCAATTCGCGTGACCAGGAGGCGATGCGTTTCAAGGAATCCGGAGCAATCATGATCTCATCGACTATCCCCTGCGACCTCTGCCTTCGTCATATTGCACCGCACAACATCCTGACTACCCTTTCTCGATCGGTAGAGACCTCCAGGCACGTTACGCCGCCGAAATTTGCCGGCCAATTGTCAGGCACATGACATTTCAACGTAACGCTTTCCACTATTGAGAGCCACCTCGCGCCAGCCGACTTACGGCGCGCGGTAATCGGCGGAGATCGCGGGTGCGGCGTTAGCGCGCATGTGATCTTACCGTTGAGCAAGACGACGAATGCATCGCGCGGCGCGCGGCATCATTAGTCGGATGGCTTGGCGGTACCTGTCGGTGTAGGATCGCGACGACCATTGCGAACGATAGATAAAGAGCGCTGCCTAAGCGCCGTATCTGGAGGAACGAGTGGCTTACACGTTGGAAGTGCGCGGGGTATCACTGCGCTTTGGCGGCGTCCGCGCGCTGACCGAAGTCAGTTTCGGCGTGAACGATGGCGAGTTGTTTTCGATCATCGGCCCGAACGGCGCCGGGAAAACCTCGATCGTCAATTGCATTTCGGGCCGCTACAAGCCGACCGAAGGCCAGCTGTTCTATCGCGGCCAGGACATCACGGGTCTCAATCCCAACGCGCGGCCCCGGCTCGGCATCGGCCGCACCTTCCAGAATCTTGCGCTGTTCCACCATATGAGCGTGCTCGACAACATCATGGTCGGGCGGCACCATTTGCTGAAGAACAACTTCATCACGGGATCGCTGTACTGGCTGACCGGCGCACGGCGCGAGGAACTCGAGCACCGCCGCAAGGTCGAGGAGATCATCGACTTCCTCGACCTGCAGTCGGTGCGCAAGGCCACGGCCGGTACCCTGCCCTACGGCTTGCGCAAGCGCGTCGAACTGGCGCGCGCCATGGCGCTCGAGCCGCAACTGATCCTGCTGGATGAACCCATGGCCGGCATGAACTTCGAAGAGAAGGAGGACATGGCGCGCTACATCGTCGATCTCAACGAAGAGTTCGGCATGACCGTGATGATGATCGAACACGACATGGGCGTGGTGATGGATATCTCCCACCGCGTCATGGTGCTGGATTTCGGTCGCAAGATCGCCGAAGGCGACCCGGCCGCCGTGCTCGCCGATCCCCATGTCAAACGCGCTTACCTCGGTGAAGAGGACGAAGCCCTGGTCGATCCGGACGATACGCCGGCGGAGAGCGCGGCATGATGGATTACGCCGGACGCGCCGCAAAGGCCGACACCTATCCGAAGCTGCTCCGCCTCAATGCCAAGGAGCACGGGGGCGAGATCGCGCTGCGCGAGAAGGATCACGGGCTGTGGCGCGTCTTCACCTGGAACGACTACCAGACCCGGGTGCACGATTTCGCGCTCGGCATGATCGAACTCGGCCTCGGCCGCGGCGACGTCATCGGCATCATCGGGGACAACCGGCCGGACTGGATGGCGGCCGAGATCGCCACGCACGCCATCGGCGGCATGAGCCTTGGCCTGTATCGCGACGTGCTGGATGAGGAAGCCGCCTATTTGTTGAGCTATGGCGAAGCCAAGCTGGTGTTCGCCGAGGACGAAGAACAGGTCGACAAGCTGCTGGCGCTGGCCGATCGCGTGCCCAACCTCAGGCACATCATCTATTCCGATCCGCGCGGCATGCGGAAATACGACGACCCGCGCCTGATGGAAGGGGAAAAACTTGTCGCAATGGGGCGCGACCGCGCCGCGCGCGAGAACGGGCTCTACGACCGGCTGGTGAACGCCACGAAGGGCGAGGACGTCGCAATCCTCTGCACCACGTCAGGCACCACGGCCAATCCCAAGCTCGCCATGCTGGCCGCCGGGCGGGTGCTGCGGCATTGCGCGACATATCTGGCGTTCGATCCAAAGGGGCCGGACGACGAATACGTTTCGGTGCTGCCGCTGCCCTGGATCATGGAACAGGTCTACGCGCTCGGCAAAGGGCTGCTCTGCCGGATGAAGGTCAACTTCGTTGAAGAGCCTGAGACTATGATGCACGATTTCCGCGAGATCGCGCCGACCTTCGTGCTGTTCGCCCCCCGGGTCTGGGAATCGATCGCCGCCGATGTGCGCGCCGGCGTGATGGACTCCTCGCCGCTCAAGCAAAAGCTCTATGAGCTCGGCATGAAGACGGGCCTGGCGGCGCTGGCGCAAGGCAAGCAGTCCCTGCTTGCCGACCAATTGCTGTTCCGTGCCTTGCGCGACCGCCTCGGTTTTACCCGGCTGCGCTCTGCCGCCACCGGCGGCGCTGCGCTGGGGCCGGATACCTTCAAATTCTTCCAGGCCATGGGCGTGCCGCTGCGCACCCTCTACGGCCAGACCGAACTGCTGGGAGCCTACACGCTGCATCCGGCCGACAACGTCGATCCGGATACGACGGGCGTGCCGATGGCATCGGATATCGAAATCCGCGTCGACAACCCCGACGTCAACGGCGTCGGCGAAATCGTGGTGCGTCACCCCAACATGTATCTCGGCTATTACAAGAACCCGGAAGCCTCCGCCGCCGACATGAAGGACGGCTGGATGCATTCCGGCGACGCCGGCTATTTCAACGACAACAGGCAGCTCGTGGTCATCGACCGCATCAAGGATCTCGCCGAGACCTCGCGCGGCGAACGCTTCTCGCCGCAATACTTGGAAAACAAGCTGAAGTTCTCCCCCTACATCGCCGAGACCGTCGTACTTGGCGCCGGCCGCGACGCGCTGGCGGCGATGATCTGCATCCGCTATTCGATCATCTCGAAATGGGCGGAGAAGAACCGCATCTCGTTCACGACCTACACCGACCTCTCCTCGCGCCCCGAAGTGTATGAGCTGGTGCGCAAGGAGGTCGAATCCGTCAACGCCACGCTGCCGCCGGCGCAGCGCATCTCCTGCTTCCTGCTGCTCTACAAGGAACTCGACGCCGACGACGGCGAACTCACCCGCACGCGAAAAGTTCGTCGCAGCGTCATCAACGAGAAATATGCCGGGATCATCCACGCGATCTATGGCGGCAAGCGCGACATTCCCGTCGACACCGTGATCCGCTTCCAGGACGGCACCACCCAGCGCATCCGCACCACGCTGCGGGTGGTCGATCTCGGCACCAACGCGCCGCTCGCGGAGGCCGCGGAATGAACACCCAGCTCCTGATCCAGCTTCTGGTCAACGGCCTCGTGGTCGGCACGCTCTATGGCGTGGTCGCGATGTCGTTCGTGCTGATCTACAAGGCCACCCAGGTGGTGAATTTCGCGCAAGGCGAATTGCTGCTGATCGGCGCGTGGGTGTGCTGGTGGCTGCTGACGAAGTACCAGGTGCCGTTCTATGTGGGCATGCCGATCACGCTGGTGTTCATGTTCCTGTTCGGCATCGCCATCCAGGTGGTGATCCTGCGCCCGATGGTCGGCGAGCCGATCATCTCGGTGATCATGGTGACGATCGCGCTCTCCACCGTCTTCTCCGCGCTGATGAAATGGATGTTCGGCGTCAATCTGCAGCCGTTCCCGCGCGTCTTCACCACCCAGAACGTCAACATCCTCGGACTGCAGGTGCAGACCGTCTATCTGATGAGCCTTGCGGTCTCGCTAGCGATGATGGTCGGCATGGCGTGGTTCTTCCGCCTGTCCAAATACGGTCTCGCGATGCGAGCCACCGCATTCAACCAGCAGGTGGCGCAGTCGCTCGGCGTCTCCGTGAAGAGCGTGTTTGCCATGGCCTGGGCGATCTCGGCAACGGTCTCAGCGGTGGCCGGCGTCGTGGTGGCGGTCGTCAATGGCGTCTCGGCCGGACTTTCGGCCTACGGCGTCAAGGTGTTTCCGGCCGCGATCCTCGGCGGCCTCGACAGCGTCGGTGGCGCCGTGCTCGGCGGCATCATCATCGGCCTCCTGGAGAACTTCGCGCATTTCCTCGACAGCGAATATCTGCACTGGGGCAATCTCTACGAAATCGCGCCGTTCTATGCGCTGATCATCATCCTGATGATCAAGCCCTATGGCCTGTTCGGCACCAAAGACATCGAGCGGGTGTAATCCATCATGGCAACCCAGACCCTGATCCCCGCCGGCGACTTCCGCACCACCTATGCGGCTGATACCACCGTGTTTCCGACCAGGATCAGCCGCAATGCGATGATCGTCGGCATCATCCTGATCTGCTTTGCGCCTCATGTCCTCAATGAATATACCCTCAGCCTGCTGATCCAGATCGGCATCTTCGGCATCGCAGCCCTCGGCCTCAACATCGTCGTGGGCTTCACCGGCCAGATCTCGATCGGCCATGCCGCCTTCTTCGGGTTCGGCGCTTTCACGTCAGCCTATCTGTCGAACCGATTCGGAATCCCGGTGTTCTTCTGTATTCCGCTCGCGGGCGTGGTCACGGCGGCGGTCGGCCTGATCTTCGGACTGCCCGCAGCGCGCCTGAAGGGACTCTATCTCGCGATCGCGACGCTGGCCGCGCAATACATCCTGCTGGATTTCTTCGCACGCGCCGAATGGTTCACCGGCGGCAGCGTGCCTGCGAGCGCGGAGCCGTTCTCGATCTTCGGCTATTCGCTGCGCGGCGATAAGAAATATTTCTACGTCGTGCTGGCTTACGTCATCGTCTGCTATCTGCTGGTGACCAATTTGATCCGTTCGCGCGACGGTCGCGCGCTGGTCGCGGTGCGCGACCACTATCTGTCCGCCGAGATCATGGGCATCAACCTCACCAAATACCGCACGCTGTCGTTCGGCCTCGCCGCCTTCTTTGCCGGCGTCGGCGGCGCGCTCTACGCGCATTACAACCAGGTCGTCTCCAACGAAGGTTTCGGCATCGACCGTTCGATCATTTTTCTCGCGATGATCATCATCGGCGGCATCGGCTCCGTCATGGGCACGCTGATGGGCACGGCCTTCATGGTGCTGCTGCCGGAATCGATGGAATGGCTCAGCGTCGCGCTGCGCGACAGCCCGATCGACCAATTCCTGGGACTGAAGAACAACATCGCCTTCCTGCGCGAGATGGCCATCGGCATCATCATCATCATCTTTCTGGTGTTCGAACCGGACGGACTCGCGCACCGCTGGCGACGCATCAAGGCTTACTGGAAACTCTACCCGTTCTCGCATTGAGGTAGGAACGGGACCGACAACAAAAGACCCCAACAAAAGACCGGAGGAAGTATAATGACGATGAAGATTTTATTGAGCACCGCTTCGCTTGCGCTCCTGCTCGGCGCTACTACTGCCCATGCGCAAGCCCCGATCTCGCTGGGCCATCTGGCCGATTATTCGGGCGCAACGTCCGACGTCGGAACGCCGTTCGGACAGGGCGTCGCCGACACCTACGCCTGGATCAACAAGAACGGCGGCATCAACGGCACCCAGGTCAAGGTCGATACCGTCGACTACGGCTACCAGGTGCCGCGCGCGATCGCCCAGTACAAGAAATGGTCGGGCGCCGACAAGGTTGCGGCCATTCTCGGATGGGGCACCGCCGATACCGAAGCCCTCACCGGCTTCCTCGCCGAAGACAAGATCCCCGACATCTCGGCATCCTACGCCGCAGCGCTTTCGGACCCGACCGGCGCCGGCGGCAAGGCCAAGCCCGCACCCTATAATTTCTTCTACGGCCCGAGCTATTCGGATGCCGTTCGCGGCATGCTGACCTGGGCGGCCGAGGACTGGAAGGCCAAGGGCAAGCCCGGCAAGCCGAAATATGTCCATATGGGCGCCAACCACCCGTATCCGAACGCGCCGAAGGCAGCGGGTGAAGCCATCGCGGCCGAACTCGGATTCGAGCTGCTGCCGCCGATCGTGTTCGCGTTGACGCCGGGCGATTACAGCGCGCAGTGCCTGACGTTGAAGAGCTCCGGCGCCAACTATGCTTATCTCGGCAACACCGCAGGCTCGAACATCTCGGTCCTGAACGCCTGTAAGGCCGCCGGTGTCGATGTCCAGTTCCTCGGCAACGTCTGGGGCATGGACGAGAATGCCGCCAAGGCCGCCGGCGCCGCCGCCGACGGCGTGGTGTTTCCGCTGCGCACCGCCGTGGCCTGGGGCGGCAACGCCCCCGGCATGAAGACCGTGACGGACATTTCCAAGATGTCGGATGCGGCCGGAACGGCCTACCGTCCGGTCCACTACATCGCCGGCGTCTGCACCGCGCTCTACATGAAGGAAGCCGTCGAATGGGCTGCCAAGAACGGCGGCGCCACCGGCGAGAACGTCAAGAAGGGCTTCTACCAGAAGAAGGATTGGGTGCCGGCCGGCATGGAAGGCGTCTGCAATCCGTCGACCTGGACCGACAAGGATCATCGCGGCACGCTCAAGGTCGATCTCTACCGCATGAAGGTCACCGGTGCGACCGACGCGCCGCTCAATGATCTCGTCAAGAACGGCGCGATCAAGCTCGACAAGGTGAAGGTCATCGACCTGCCGCGCAAGGCCGAATGGCTGGGCTGGTAATCTAGCGGGTCGCCCATGGCCCAAACACTCCGCCGTCATCCCCGCGAAAGCGGCGATCCAGTACGCCGCAGCCCATCCGCACAATCGCAGGCGGCTCTGGAATACTGGATCACCCGCTTCCGCGGGTGATGACGGCAGCAGGTGATCAAACATGACAGACGCAACTCAAATTGATCGCGCACCCGCGGCGGCGCCAACCACCGCGCCGCTGCTCGATGTGCGCAACATCGAGGTGGTGTACGACAACGTCATCCTGGTGCTGCGCGGATTGAGCCTCCAAGTGCCGAAAGGCGCGATCGTGGCGCTGCTCGGCGCCAACGGCGCCGGCAAGTCGACGACGCTGAAGGCGATCTCCGGCCTGCTCAAGACCGAGGACGGCGAGGTCACCCGCGGTGAGATCGTGTTCGACGGCGAGCGCATCAACGGCATCGATCCCGACAAGATCGTCCGCCGCGGCGTCTTCCAGGTGATGGAGGGCCGCCGCATCATTTCAGACATGACGTCGGTGGAAAACCTCAAGCTCGGCGCCTTTACCCGCACCGACAATGAAGTCTACGCCGACATCGACATGGTCTTCCGGTATTTCCCGCGCCTCAAGGAGCGCACGGGGCTGGCCGGTTACCTCTCCGGCGGCGAACAGCAGATGCTGGCGATCGGCCGCGCGCTGATGGCGCGTCCCAAGATGATCCTGATGGACGAACCGTCGATGGGACTTTCGCCGTTGCTGGTCAAGGAAGTGTTCGGGATCATCAAGGAGATCAACCGTGACCTCGGCGTCACCATCCTCTTGGTCGAGCAGAACGCGCGGGCGGCGCTCTCGGTCGCAAGCAATGGCTACATCATGGAACAGGGCAAGGTGGTACTCGACGGCTCGGCCGACGAATTGCGCGGCAATGAGGATGTGAAGGAGTTTTACCTCGGCGGCGCCGGTGACCAGCGCAAGAGTTTTAAAAACCTGAAAAGCTTCAAGCGCCGGAAGCGCTGGCTGTGAGCACCATGACCGACCATTATGACGACCGTGAAACGCGCGAGCCGATCCAGCGCGAAGCGGAGCTGTTCTCGCGGCTGCCGGACGTGCTGCGCCGGGCGATGGCAGCGCCTGCCTATGCCGAGCGCCTGAAGGGCACCGATCCGGCTTCCGTGACCGACCGGGCCGCGCTGGCGCGCCTGCCGGTGCTGCGCAAGTCCGAGCTCCCTGCCCTGCACAAGGCCGCACCGCCCTTTGGCGGGCTTGTGGCGGGCCTCCCTGGGTCGTTCGGACGATTGTTTACCTCCCCGGGCCCGATCTTCGAGCCTGAAGCTGTTCATGCCGACCCCTGGCGCGGCGCACGGGCGCTGTTTGCGGCCGGCTTCCGGCCCGGCGACATCGTGCTCAACACCTTCAGTTATCATCTGACGCCCGGCGGCTTCATTTTCGACGCCTCGGCGCGGGCGCTCGGCTGCGCCGTCATCCCGGCCGGCCCGGGGAACACCGAAGCGCAATTCGAGCTGATCGAGGCCTATCGGCCGGTCGGCTACAGCGGCACGCCGGACTTCCTCAAGATCCTGCTGGACGCCGCCGCCAGCGCCGGGCGCGACGTCTCCTCGATCAAACGGGCGCTGGTGTCGGGCGCGGCCTTTCCCAAATCGCTGCAGGACGAGGTCAGGGCGCGCGGCGTCGATGCCTACCAGGCGTTCGGCACCGCCGACCTCGGCCTGATCGCCTTCGAGACCGCGGCCCATGACGGCATGGTCGTGAACGAGGACCTAATCTTCGAAATCGTGCGGCCAGGCACCGGCGATCCCGTCGCCGCCGGTGATGTCGGCGAGATCGTCGTCACCTCGCTCGACCCGCACCACCCCTGGATCCGGCTCGCGCTGGGCGATCTCACCGCAGCGCTGCCGGGGACAAGCGCGTGCGGACGCACCAACATGCGCATCAAGGGCTGGGTGGGCCGCGCCGACCAGACCACCAAGGTCAAGGGTATGTTCGTGCGGCCTGAGCAGATCGCCGAGATCGGCAAGCGTCATCCTGAACTGGGGCGGCTGCGCCTCGTCGTGACGCGCGAGAGCGAGACCGACCTGATGACGCTAAAAGCCGAAGCCACGTCCGCGAGCGAGGTGCTCCGCAGCGAAATAGCTGCGACCCTGCGCACAGTGGCAAAACTCGGCGGCCTCGTCGATCTGGTGCCCGCCGGCTCGCTGCCAAACGACGGCAAGGTGATATCGGACGAGCGTGCATAACTGTGCCGATGTCCTTATGTCTCAATGGCGTGCCTTCATCTTTCTTTGCTTCAAATGGGCGTCTCATAGGATCTCTGCCCAATTTTTGTGTGTCTTGGACTGTTATCCAAGGCTGAGACAGGTCCTTCTCAGTGAGACGCCTTACTTCCTGATACGATTTGCTTTAATTACAACTATGCCGCGCCGATCCATCCGGTAAAACTTTTTTCGACTGATCGCAGCGTCCGGAGTCCGGTTATGGCGAAAATCATTTTTCTAATCGCGAAAATTTTCTCTGTACGTCACCGCTTACGGGATTAGCCTTCAAAGCGCGACGGATTGATGAGGGTGGTAGCAGTGGCGATAATTGTTTTCTTATGGCAAATATAAATCACCGTCAGCATCCATATAATGGCGGAAATTATTCTGGTATGGCGAATATTCTGGGGTGGTTGTATGGCGGAAATTGATTTTCAAGTGCGACATTGCGTAATGGTCGTTACGGCCCGGATGAATTTTTTTTCTAAATTGGCGCCACTTGGCCGCTCGCAGAATGCGTCGGCGATCGCAGAGTGCAAAGCGGGCCAACCGCGAAGCCGAGAGCGGCCTACGATGCAGTTCCGTCGTCAGGTAGTTGTTCAGAGGTTCGATTGTTGCCTCGCCGCCGATTGACGGCCGCCCGAATCGTGAAGGCGCGTTCCAAAGCAAAATGGAGGATCGTAACATCGTGGCGGCGACCACGCCTCGGCCGGTCTGTTGGCCTCTGCCGAGCTTCCGCGTCTAAAGCGGGATGGAGTTAGGTTGAATCGATTTGGGATTCCCAAATCAGTAGGTTTCTGATTCACCATGCTGGCTGG
>NZ_JAFCMC010000063.1:0-16308 GCF_018130085.1 Bradyrhizobium sp. AUGA SZCCT0169
CCATGAAGCACGGCCTCGAATACTTCCACGCCGCCGCCGCAGGATGGAGCCTCAGACATGTGTGCATGCCCTAGGGCCTTCGCCGGGACGACAAACCGGGCCTTGTTTTCTTCATATTGCATCGCAATTGATGTAATTGGATAACGTGCTGGTGACGCTGCGAAGGCAAAACGCGCTGCTGACCTCAGGAGAATTTCGATGTCGCTCGATTCGGACGTGATCGTCGATCGCCGCAGGATACGCCGCAAGCTGACTTTCTGGCGCCTGGTGGCGGCCGTGGTCGTGCTTGCCGCGGTCGTTGTCGTCGGTGTGCTCGCGACACCCGCCGGCCGCTCCCAGCTGGCGGTGTCCGGCTCGATTGCCCGCGTCAATATCGAGGGCCTCATTCGCAGTGATCAGCAACGCGTCGAGGCGCTGGAGCGGCTGGAGAAATCGTCGGCCGCCGCCGTCATCGTGCACATCAATTCGCCGGGTGGCACCACCGCCGGCTCCGAGCAGCTTTACGATGCGCTGACGCGGCTGAAGGCCAAGAAGCCGCTGGTCGTGGTGGTCGAAGGGTTGGCCGCCTCGGGCGGTTACATCGGGGCGCTTGCGGCCGATCACATCATCGCCCAGCAGAGTTCATTGGTCGGCTCGATCGGCGTACTGTTTCAATTTCCGAATTTCACCGAGTTGATGAAGACCGTCGGCGTCAAGGTCGAGGAAGTGAAATCCTCGCCGCTCAAGGCGGCACCGAACGGCTTTGAGCCAACCAGCCCCGAGGCGCGGGCGGCGCTCGACGCGCTGGTGAAGGACTCTTACGCCTGGTTCCGCGGTCTCGTGAAGGCGCGGCGCGGCATGGACGAGGCGTTGCTCGAAAAAGTCGCGGACGGACGCGTGTTCACCGGCCGCCAGGCGGTCGAGCTGAAGCTGGTCGATCAGCTCGGCGACGAGAAAACCGCGGTGGCATGGCTGGTCGCCGAGAAGAAGATCAAGAGCGATCTGCCGGTGCGCGATTTCAAGCTGACCCCGCGGTTCGGCGACATGACTTTCCTGCGCGCAGTCGCGTCCGTCAGCTTCGATGCACTCGGCCTGAGCGTGATCGCGCGTCAGGTCGAGCAGGCTGGTGTCACAGGAGCTGTCGACCAGCTGGCACTGGACGGTATGCTGGCACTGTGGCGGCCCGCGGCCTCTAATTGAAGCCGCGCAGGCGAGGTTTGGCGCGGTCCTCCCGCATTGCGGGTGTTGCGACAATCCCTTTCCGGGCCATTTGTCACGTCATTTCGCGTCGCTCTAAATCGATTTAGCGTCTTGACAGTTCAAGGCATTTTCACGGAAATGGAAGTCCGCACGACAGTGGACCCCAGTCTCGATGATCAAATCCGAACTTGTTCAGCGCATCGCCGAGCACAACCCGCATCTTTATCAGCGGGATGTGGAGAACATTGTGAACGCGATTCTCGATGAGATCGTCGCTGCCCTGGCGCGCGGCGACCGTGTCGAGCTCCGCGGTTTCGGCGCGTTCTCGGTCAAGCATCGTCCAGCCCGCGCAGGACGCAATCCGCGCACCGGCGCGCATGTGCCGGTCGATCAGAAGAGCGTCCCGTTTTTCAAGACGGGCAAGGAAATGCGTGAGCGGCTGAACCGCGAGGGCGGTTCGCCCGAGGCCGGCGCGTAACCATAGCGTTTTCAGGCGAAGTGGACCCCGGTTCGCGTGAAGAAGCGCGTCACGTAAAGGACCCCACCGGGTTCTGACGATCGGGTGCCGCGTTGCGGGACACGTGCCCGCCGATATCAGCTGCTTCGAGAGTCCGCACTGCGAGAGATGGTCATGCGAAAATTCTTCTCGGCGCTGGTCGTCATTCCCCTAGGTGTCATCTTCATCGTCTTTGCGGTCGCCAACCGTCATTCGGTGACGGTATCGTTCGATCCGTTCGATTCCGTCAATCCGGCGGTCGCGGTGTCGATGCCGCTGTTCGTCGTGATCATTGTGGTAGCAATCTTGGGGGTCGCGGCGGGCGGCATGGCGACCTGGTTCCGCCAGCGCCGCTGGCGCCGCGCCGCACGCCAGCACGAGGCCGAGGCCCGGCGGGCGCGGTCGGAAATAGCCGATCTGCGCGCCGCGGCGGCGGTCTCCCGGGGCGGCGTGCCGCAGCTTGCCGCACCGGCGCCGCGCGGCATTTACGGGGCCGCCGGGCGAGACAAGCAGGGCGCGACGTTGTAGAACCCGCCCAAACAGCCCCGTTCCAACCCGCGCTTGGCGGCTTGAAAGCCGCGCCCGAGAGACCATGTCCCTGCTCGTCAAAATTTGCGGCCTGTCCACGCGCGAGACGCTCGACGTCGCGCTCGGGGCCGGCGCTGATATGGTCGGGTTCGTGTTCTTCCCCCCGTCGCCGCGCCACCTCGGCCTTGAGAGCGCACGGGAACTCGGCAAGCAGGCCAAGGGCCGCGCCGTCAAGGTGGCGCTCACGGTCGATGCCGACGACGCGACGCTCGAGAATATCGTCGAGACTCTCCGGCCGGACATGTTGCAATTGCACGGCAAGGAAACCACCGCGCGGCTGCGCGACATCAAGGCGAAATTCGGTCTGCCGCTGATGAAGGCGCTACCGGTCGAGACCACGGCCGATCTGGTGCCGCTCGCGGGCTATGCTGCGGTCGCCGACCGCATCCTGTTTGATGCCCGTGCGCCGAAGGAAGCCACCCGCCCTGGCGGGTTAGGGGCCGTGTTCGACTGGCACCTGCTTGAGAAGCTCGATCTCGAACTGCCGTTCATGGTCTCGGGCGGGCTTCACGCTGCCAACATTGCCGAAGCCGTTCGCGTCACGCGCGCGGGCGGCGTCGATGTGTCCTCGGGTGTTGAGCGTTCGCCCGGCGTCAAGGATCCCGACTTGATCCGCGATTTTATCCGCGC
Source organism: Bradyrhizobium sp. AUGA SZCCT0169 (assembly GCF_018130085.1). Taxonomy (NCBI): domain Bacteria; kingdom Pseudomonadati; phylum Pseudomonadota; class Alphaproteobacteria; order Hyphomicrobiales; family Nitrobacteraceae; genus Bradyrhizobium; species Bradyrhizobium sp. AUGA SZCCT0169. The sequence continues at coordinate 2,894 of NZ_JAFCMC010000063.1, forward strand.
CGCGCGCGCCACCGAAGAATTGATGGTCCGATGAATCCAGGTCAGCCAAACTCCCTGCCAAACTCCTTCCGCACCGGCCCCGACGAGCGCGGGCATTTCGGCAACTTCGGCGGACGTTTTGTCGCCGAAACGCTGATGCCGCTGATCCTGGATCTGGAGAAGGCCTACGCCGCGGCCAAGGCCGATCCGTCGTTCGCTGCGGAAATGAAGGGCTTTCTCAAGCACTATGTCGGCCGGCCGTCGCCGCTGTACTTCGCCGAGCGCCTAACCGAGCATCTCGGCGGCGCAAAAGTCTATTTCAAGCGCGAGGAGCTCAACCACACCGGCTCGCACAAGGTCAACAACGTGCTCGGCCAGATCATGGTCGCGCGCCGGATGGGCAAGAAGCGCATCATCGCCGAGACTGGCGCGGGCCAGCACGGCGTCGCTACTGCGACGCTGTGTGCGCGGTTCGGGCTGGAATGCATCGTCTATATGGGCGCGGTCGACGTCGCGCGTCAGGCGCCCAACGTGTTCCGCATGGAAATGCTCGGCGCCAAGGTGATCCCGGTCCAATCAGGGACGCGCACGTTGAAGGACGCGATGAACGAGGCGCTGCGCGACTGGGTCACCAACGTGCACAACACCTTCTACTGCATCGGCACGATCGCGGGGCCGCATCCCTATCCGATGATGGTGCGCGATTTCCAGTGCGTGATCGGCGACGAAACCCGCGAGCAGATGCAGGAGGCCGAGGGCCGGCTGCCGGATTCGCTGGTCGCCTGCATCGGCGGCGGCTCCAATGCGATGGGGCTGTTTCATCCGTTCCTCGACGATCCCTCGGTCGAGATTTTCGGCGTCGAGGCCGCGGGCCATGGCCTGACCCAGCTGCATGCGGCCTCGATCGCCGGCGGCCGGGCCGGCGTGCTGCATGGCAACCGCACCTATTTGTTGATGGACGATGACGGCCAGATCCAGGACGCGCATTCGATCTCGGCGGGACTGGATTATCCCGGCATCGGGCCGGAGCATTCCTGGCTCTATGAAAACGGCCGGGTCACCTATCTCAGCGCCACCGACGACGAGGCGCTCGCCGCGTTCCAATTGCTGTCGCGGCTGGAAGGCATCATCCCCGCGCTGGAATCGGCACACGCCATCGCCAAGGTCGTGGAGCTCGCGCCGAAGCGGTCGAGGGATCACTTGATGGTCGTCAATCTCTCGGGCCGCGGCGACAAGGACATCCCGCAGGTCGCCGAAATCTTGAAGGGTGAGAAGAAGTGAGTACCCGTATCGACGCGCGGTTTACCGAGCTCGCCAAGCAAGGCCGCTCGGCCTTCGTTACCTACGTGATGGCGGGCGATCCCGATCCGACGACCTCGCTCGAGATCATCAAGGCGCTGCCGAAGGCGGGCGCTGACATCATCGAGCTCGGCGTGCCCTTTACCGATCCGATGGCAGATGGGCCGTCGATCCAGGCGGCGGGGTTGCGCGCGCTGAAGGCCGGCATGACCCTGAAGAAGACGCTGGGGATGGTGCGTGACTTTCGTAAGGACGATGACGTCACGCCGCTGGTGCTGATGGGATACTACAATCCGATCTACGTCTATGGCGTCGACAAGTTTCTCGCCGACGCAAAGACCGCCGGCGTCGATGGTCTGATCATTGTCGATCTGCCGCCGGAAGAAGACGACGAACTATGCCTGCCGGCGATGAAGGCCGGTCTTAATTTCATTCGTCTCGCGACGCCGACCACCGACGACAAACGGCTGCCGGCGGTGCTCGCGAACACCTCCGGCTTCGTCTATTACGTCTCGATCACGGGCATCACCGGCAGCGCGAGTGCGGATTCCAACGTGGTGGGGGAAGCGGTGGCCCGGATCAAGCGGCACACCAGGCTGCCGGTTTGCGTCGGCTTCGGCATTCGCACCCCGGATGCCGCACGTGCAATCGCCGAGCGGGCCAACGGAGCGGTGGTCGGCACCGCGCTGGTCGATGCTTTGCGCGGCACTCTCGACGCCGAGGGGCGGGCAACCGGTAAATCGGTCGCCGCCGTTGCCGATCTCGTTACCGCCCTGGCGCAGGGCGTCCGGGGAGCCAAACAGGCTGCGGAATAAGCCATAATTGCGTGCAACTAGGCGTTATATGCGGCTTGCCGGGCTGAACCCGGGCCGCCATATATTCGAGCGTAGCGTTTTCGAGCGAAGTGGACTTCCGGTTCGCGTGAAGAAAACGCGTCAGAATATAAAGTCGATGCGTCCAACCGCATTTCGGAGCGAAACATGAATTGGCTCACCAACGTCGTCCGGCCGAAGATCCGCAGCATCCTGCGCCGCGAGACGCCGGAGAATCTGTGGATCAAGTGCCCGGATTCCGGGCAGCTCGTTTTCTACAAGGACGTCGAGGCCAACCAGTTCGTCATTCCCGGCTCGAACTATCACATGCGCATGGGCGCGGTGGCGCGGCTGAAGTCGATCTTCGACAACGAGACCTGGTACGACATCGCGCTGCCTGACGTGACCGCCGATCCGCTGAAGTTTCGCGACGAGCGTAAATATGCCGACCGCATCAAGGATGCCCGCGCCAAGACCGGATTGAACGACGCCATCAAGGTCGGCTACGGCAAGCTCGAAGGCGCCGGCGTCGTCGTGGCCGTGCAGGATTTCGATTTCATGGGCGGTTCGCTCGGCATGGCCGCAGGCGAAGCGATCGTGCGTGGGCTCGAGCTCGCGGTCGAAAAGAAATCGCCGTTCATCGTGTTCGCGGCCTCCGGCGGCGCGCGGATGCAGGAAGGCATTTTGTCGCTGATGCAGATGCCGCGCACCACCGTCGGCGTGCAGATGCTGCGCGAAGCAAAACTGCCCTACATCGTCGTGCTGACCAACCCGACCACCGGTGGTGTCACAGCATCCTACGCCATGCTGGGCGACGTGCAGATCGCCGAGCCCGGTGCGCTGATCGGATTCGCCGGCGCCCGCGTCATCGAACAGACCATCCGCGAGAAACTGCCGGAAGGTTTCCAGCGCGCCGAATATCTGCGCGACCATGGCATGGTCGACATGGTGGTGCACCGCCACGAAATGCGCCCCACCCTGGCGCGGCTGTGCCGGCTGCTGACGAAGTCGCCGGCGCCTGATGTTGCGTCGAAAGCCGTGCCGCAGGTCACCGACCCGGCCCAGATCGTCTCGGCGCCGGAAGCGGTGCCGGCTGCACCGCACGCGTGAACGCACCCGCCGCCAGACCGCAGCCCTCGCTCGACGAATTGATCGCGCAGCTGTCGACGCTCCATCCCAGCCGCATCGATCTCAGCCTCGATCGCATGCAGGCCCTGCTGGCGCGGCTCGACCACCCTGAAAGCAAGCTGCCACCGGTGATCCACGTCGCCGGCACCAACGGCAAGGGTTCCACCATTGCCTATCTGCGCGCGATCCTGGAAGCCGCCGGCCTGCGCGTTCACGTCTACACCTCGCCCTATCTGGTGCGGCTCAACGAATGTTTTCGTCTTGGCCGCAGCGGTGGTGGCGTGCTGGTCGATGACGATGAATTGTGCGCCGTGCTCGGGCATTGCGAGCGCGCCAACGCGGGCGATCCGATCACGATTTTCGAGATCGAGACCGCGGCGGCGTTTTGTCTGTTTGCACAGCATCCGGCCGATGTCGTGCTGCTGGAAGTCGGCCTCGGCGGACGGCTGGACGCCACCAATGTGATCGACGCGCCGCTCGCGTGCGTGATAGCGCCGGTCAGCATGGATCATACGGAATTCCTCGGTAATTCGCTGACCGAGATTGCCGGTGAGAAAGCCGCCATCATCAAGCGTACTGCGCCGGTGATTTGTGCCGAGCAGGCGCCGGAAGCGCTTGATGTGATCGAGGCGCAGGCGCGCCGCATGCGCGCGCCGCTGCATGCGGCCGGCCAGCAATGGCATGTCAGCGTCGAGCGCGGCCGGCTGGTCTATCAGGACGATCGCGGCCTGATGGATCTGGTGGCGCCAAAACTGTTCGGCCGGCATCAGTTCGACAATGCCGGGCTTGCGATCGCGACCTTGCGTGCGCTCGACGCGTTCAAGATCGGCATGCCCCATTTCGAGGCCGGCATCGTCAACGCCGAATGGCCGGCGCGGATGCAGCGGCTGGTTTCCGGTGCGCTGGTCGAGCAGGGCCCTCAGGGCTGCGAGGTCTGGCTCGATGGCGGGCACAATGCCGAAGGCGGGCGCGTCGCCGCAGCTGCGCTGGGCGATCTGGAGGAGCGGGTGTCGCGGCCGCTGGTCGTCATAACAGGCATGATGGCCAACAAGGACGCCGACGCGTTCCTCGCCAATTTCGCCGGGCTGACGCGCCATATCATGGCGGTGCCAATTCCCGGTCGCGACAATGCGAGCTCGATGGCCATGGCGGCGTCGATGCCGCCGGACCGGCTGGCGGATGCCGCCCGTGCGCTGGGCATGCGCGTGGAGAACGCCGCCAGCGTCGAAGCCGCGCTTCAGGCGCTGTCGAAACTTGCTTACGAAGTGCCGCCGCGCATCCTGATCACCGGATCGCTCTACCTCGCGGGCCACGTGCTGGCGCGCAATGGCACGCCGCCTGCATAACACCCTCGTGTCCCGGACGCGGTGCAGCGTGTAACGCCGCTCCGCAGAGCCGGGGCCGATCCGGGGCACGTAGACCTCGACTGGACTGGAAAGACCATGCGCTTTGCCGCGATTGCCGATGTGCACGGAAATTATCTCGCGCTGGAAGCTGTCATCGCCGACATCCGCGCGCAGGGTATCAAAGAGATCGTCAATCTCGGCGACATGGCGAGCGGCCCGCTCGACGCGCGGCGCACGATGGATGCCTTGATCGCGCTCGATGCCGTGCACGTGCTCGGCAACCATGACCGATACCTGATAGACCGGCCGCTGGAGATGGGTTCCTGGGACCGGCCGGCCCATGCGCAACTAGACAAGTCGCATCTCGATTGGCTGCGCGCGCTGCCGGCCGACGCGCGTCTATTGCGACCAGGTGTTTCTCTGCCACGCGACGCCGGTGCATGACGAGGTCTATTGGCTGGAGACCGTGCTTCCCGACGGCACCGTTTGCATGGCCTCGCTCGATGCGATCGAGAAGCAAGCCGAAGGAATCACGCAGCCGCTGATCCTCTGCGCCCACACCCATGTCGCGCGCACCGTCCGGCTTGGCGATGGGCGCAGAATCGTCAATCCCGGCAGCGTCGGCTCGCCCGGCTATCGCGACACCCATCCGTTCCCGCATGTGATCGAAGCCGGCACGCCGGATGCGCGCTACGCGATCCTCGAACTGGTTGACGGATCGTGGCGCGCGACGTTTCGCCATGTGCCCTACGACCATGAGGCAATGGCGGCGCTGGCGCGGCAGAACGGCCAGCTTGAGCCGGCCAGCGCGCTGGCGACGGGGTGGATCCGTTAGGTCATTCTTGCCGTGTGCGACGGGTTAGCTTCATCGGCGACGCCGACATGCTCCCGATAGACCATTTCCCAACCCTTCCATCCCGTGAACAACAGGATCAGGACCACGACCAGCGACAGGACCAGCCCTGTCGGGACAATCGCTGATGATCCGTGCTCGTAGCGGGAATACCAGTTGTAGAGCTCGATCAATACCGCCACCACGTTGCCGCCGGCGTGCAGCCATGCGTCGTTGAGATTGCGGATGCGATCGTCTCCCATCAGATCGATTACGCCGACGATGGCGGCAAGGACCGCCATGATCAGGCCGACGCCGAGCAGCCAGAGCGAAGCTGACGCCCAGAAGTCGTTCGAAGTTCTCCAGAACGCCACGTCCGAAACAAAAGCCAGAACGAAACAGGCGACCGGAAATGGAATGAGCATGGGATGAATCGGGTGCCCTGCAATCTGGGCGGTCGATTTGGGGTTCGTCATAAATGCCTCCTGAAGTAGCAACTATTCCTTCAACGGAGGCTTGTCGCGCGAGTTCCTATATCGCCGTCGGCCATGCACGCGTGCGCTGCATCAATATCGTGAAATTCGGGCATACATCTTTCGATGCCTGGGCGAAGCCAGCTTCATTTGAGCAGCTTCAGCGGGCACCATGGCGCGCGGGGATGGCGGTAGCGGTCGGGTGCGCGGAGGGCAATGGCGATGGCCCTTCAAACGCGAGACATGCCAGCACCTCAACGCAAACGGCCGGCGATGAGCCGGCCGCTTCGGAAAAATAGTTAAATCGAAACCGATCAGACCGCGGCAGTGATCCACTGCTGCAGCTTCGCCTTCGGCGCGGCGCCGACCTGGCGGGAGGCCATCTCGCCGCCCTTGAAGATCATCAGGGTCGGGATCGACATCACGCCGTATTTCGAGGCCGTTTTCGGGCTCTCGTCGACGTTCAGCTTCACGATCTTGACCTTGTCACCCATCGCGCCGGAAATCTCGTCGAGCGCAGGCGCGATCATGCGGCAGGGGCCGCACCATTCTGCCCAGAAATCCACGACCACCGGCCCGGTCGCGTTGAGCACTTCGGCTTCGAAATCGGCGTCAGAAACCTTGCCAACGGCCATGGGAATACCTCGTTCGGTTGGAAACAGCGGCGCGGATGAGAATCGCGCCCGTCAGGATATGGGCAAACCTATGAACGCGATCTTGCCGGGTCAAGCGCGGTCACGTCGAGATGATAGGATGCCAGCGCCGCGTCCAGCGCGGGGGCGGAAATCTCCATCAAATCAGGCGTTTCGGTCCAAAGCAGCGCGGCCCGGACCGGTAGCTGGGGATAAAGTTTGGCCAGTACCGCCCGGTAGAGCGCGAGCTGGCGGACATAGCCCCGGGGAGCCTGGGCAACCAGCTTGGGCGGGGCGTGGTTAGTCTTGTAATCGACGATCAAGACCTCCCGTTCCGTCACCACCAGCCGGTCGATCTGACCGGAAACCAGCGCCGGCCGCTGCCCGGGCCGGTCGAGCCGGCCCACGATCGAGACCTCGGCCTGGCTGCCCGGCGCAAAGGCGTGCGCAAAGCGCGCATCCGCGATCAGCGCGAGCGCTTTTTCCGCCAGCGTGAGCCGTTCGTCCTCGGTCCAACCATCGGCGTTGCGGGCGAGGTACGACAGCGCGGCCTCGCGGCGGCGCTCGGCGGCAATATCGGGCAGCGATTGCAGCAACCGGTGCACCAGCGTGCCGCGCTTGAGCGCCCTGGCGCGGGCGAGGATCGATTCGCCTGACCGGACCGGATGGCTGTCGTCGTCATCGGGATCGGACGGGCGCAGCAGGCTTTCGGCGGCCGCCTCTGATGGCGCCAGTTGCTGCAGCCAGGATGGCAGCTCGGTCGGCGTTTGGCGTGAAGGTTCAGCCGCCGGGCCATCCGCGGGCGCAACATCATCGGGCCGCGCATAACGCTTCACGACGCCGTTCGGTGTCTGGATTTCCTGGAGTTGCAGCTCGGAAGTGGCGAGGCCCTTGGTGATCAGATCGTACCAGGAAAATTTGCGCACGGAATTCATGTTGCCGGGCATGCAGCCGCCAACGATCAACCGGTCGGCGGCGCGCGTCATTGCGACATAGAGCAGGCGGCGGTATTCATCCTCGGTATCGCCGATCATCGCCGCGCGCGCATTGACGATGGCCGAAGGGTCTTCGGCCTTCCGTCCGGCCCAGACCACGATGCCGGGACCATGCGGGCCAGCATTGCCCTGCGGCAGATGGATCAGCTTCAACCGCTGGGTATCCGCAGGCGATGTCGTGGTGTCGACCAGGAACACGACGGAGGCCTCAAGTCCCTTGGCGCCGTGCACCGTCATGACGCGGACTTCGTCGCGCGAGATTTCCATGTCGCGCTTCACCTCGGTATCGGCCGCGCGCAGCCACGCCATGAACCCCTGCAGCGAGGCCGGTGCCTTGCGCTCATAGTTCACCGCCAGTTCCAAAAATTCATCGAGCGCGTCATTGGCTTCATGGCCGAGCCTGCGCAGGATGCGCGCACGGCCGCCATCGCCGCCGAGCAGCCAGGCATAGAACGCGAACGGCGTTTCGCTCACGAAGCGGCGTTCGCATTGTTCGAGCCGCTTCAGTGCCCTCGTGAACCGCTCGTCCGCCGCCGCGTGCGCTGACAATGCGTGGCGCAGCGATCCCCTGCGCTGCCAGGCCAGCTTGAACAGATCGTCGTCGTTAAGGCCGAACAGCGGGCTTTTCAGCGCCACGGCTAACGCCAGATCGTCCTGCGGCAGCAGCAGCGCATCGGCGAGGTTCATGAGGTCGATGACCGCGATGTGCTCGGTCAGCTTCAGCCGGTCGGCGCCCGCAACGGGAACGTTGGCGTGTTTCAGCGCCTGGATCACGGCATCGAACGCGTTGCCGCGGCGCCGCACCAGCACCAGCATGTCGCCATAGCGCAGCGGGCGTCGGCTACCGCTGCTGCCGGTCATGGTACCGCTCTCTACCAGCGATTTGATCTCGGCCTGAATCCGGCGGGCCAGCTTCACCTCGGGGCTGGTTACCGAGACGCCGTCGAACGGCGCGCGCCAACCCTCAAGGTCCTGCTTGTCGTCGGCGACAGCCAGCTCCCAGAGATCGATCAGGCTGGGACCTGCGTCTTCGAGCGAATAGTGGATCGGGTAGCCATTATCGACCGCATGGATGCTGCGGTAGATGTCCTGCTCGCGGAAGACGTGGTCGACAGAGTGCAGGATCGCCGGTCCCGAACGGAATGAATAGTTGAACGAGACCGGGTCGAATTTCAGCCCGGCATCCTCGAATTTCTTCTTCAATGCCCGGCGGCGCAGGTCGAATTCGCGGGGAGCTGCGCCCTGGAACGAAAAGATCGACTGCTTTTCGTCGCCGACCGCGAACACGGTGCGCGTCACGCCGTCGCGCGCCCCGGCGCCCGAGGTGAATTCGGAAATGATGTGCGCGACGATGTCCCATTGCCGCGGACTTGTGTCCTGCGCCTCGTCGATCAGCACATGATCGACGCCGCGGTCGAGCTTGTAGTGTACCCAGCCGGAGGAAACGCGATCGAGCATCCCCAGCGTCTTGTCGATCAGGTCGTCATAATCCAGCAGGCCGCGTTCCAGCTTCTCGCGGCGGTAATTCGCGGCCGCCGCGGTTGCGATGTGCAGCAGCGCCTCGGTGCGGTCGCGGGCAATTATGGCGCGACGGCGCTCGATCAGTGGAGTGATGCGAACGATTTCGGATTCGAACAGACGGCCAACGGCCGGATTGTCTCGCACGAAATTCTTTGTCACTACCGATTTGCGGAGCGTGCGCTCGGTGTCGGTGAGGAATACGGACAGATACTCGTCCACCTGCGCCGCGCCGGAAAAAGCCAGCGCCCCGCGAAACTGCGTCGCTTGTCCCTGGTCGGTTTTGCTGCCGGTGTCCAGGATCGTCGCGATCTCTTCCCAGCGCGATCGCGGCAGATTCGGGCCATCGATGATCTCGCGCTCGACGGCATCGATCCCGTCACCAGGAACGATGCCAAGCGCCGCGTTGACCTGTGCGGCGGCGGCCTGCGCGCTGCCGGCAAGATCCGTCCACGCCATGAAATGATCGCGGCTGAGGCACGCCTCGCGCACGACATCCTTGAAAGTAACGTCGGCCGCGCTCGCCATCGCCGTCATCAGCGCGCGCCCCGTCGCGCTTTCAGGATTGTGCGAGGCCTCCAGCAGCACCGCGAGGTTGGCGCGCTCCATCATCTCGTTCTGGTCGCGGTCGTCGAGCACAGCGAAACGCGCCGGCACGTTGGCCTCGAACGGGAACTGCTGCAGCAGCCGCGTGCACAGCGCGTGGATGGTCTGCACTTTCAGTCCGCCCGGCGTCTCCAGCGCGCAAGCAAAGAGCTGCCGCGCCGACTTTCGCAATTTTGCATTGGGATTCGCAATTCCCGCTTCCCTGATCGCGGCATCCAGCGAAGCATCGTCGAGCGTCACCCAATGGCCGAGCGTCGAGAACACCCGCTCGGCCATATTGGCGGCGGCGGCTTTTGTAAAAGTGATGCAGAGGATTTTCTCCGGCGCCACGCCGCCAAGCAGCAGCCGGATCACGCGCTGCACCAGCACATGCGTCTTGCCCGAGCCGGCATTGGCCGACACGAACGAGGACGCCGCCGGATCGGACGCGCGCGCCTGGGTGTCGCGCACATTGGGGGGAATTGCGCGGGGAGCCTTCACCATTCCTCGATCCCCAATCCACCGGCTGCGGACCATTCCTTGATCCGGGCGAGATCGTCATAGGCGCCGTAGCGGTTCGACCACATCGACAGGTTCAACGAGGTGTAGGCCTGGTTCTCGTCCTCGAATTTGCGGATCAATTTTTCCAGCTCCAGCCGCGCATAATCCGCCGCCTCGTCCGGCGGCTGCGGCGTGTCGTTGTTCCTGATCTTCAGCTCCAGCGAACGGTGCTCGCCCGGCGGATTGTTGCCGCTGAGCCTGACATAGGCGAGTTCGGCAACGGACGAATCGGCACCGATATCCTTGAAGCCACCTTCGCGCAGGATCGCGGCTTCGAGCGTGAGCTGCGGCGACAGCCCCATGCGCACCTGCTTTCCCGTCGGCGGCTGTCCGGTCTTGTAGTCGAGGATCGCGAAGCGACCGTCCTGGCGCTGCTCGATGCGATCGGCGCGGGCGGAGAGGATGAAAGTTCGCGCGTTTTCGAGCGGGATCCCGATCTCTCCCCGGATCTCGGCATCGATCCTCGCGATGTGATCGCGCCGCGCCAGTTCCCATTCCGCGAACCATGCGGCGATGCGCTGAAAGCGCGGCCACCACAGCGCCCGCGCCTCGGGGCGCTCCATCAGCGGCGCAAAGAATTTCTCGCCGATGCCGCGTAGCGCGAGCGCAGGTTGGGGAGGCAGCGCATCGGCGAAGGTCTTGGTGAATTCGCCGAGCGCCTCATGGATCGCCGAGCCGCGATCAGCCGCTGACAGCGGCATGTCGACGGGATCGAGCGGGTCGAGCCGCAAAATATACTTTGCATAGATCGTGTAGGGATCGCGCAGCCAGTCCTCGATCGCCGTCACTGACAATTTCAATGGGCGTGTCTCACGCGGCGGCTTTGGCGCAGGCTGCGGGATCGGCTCAATCTTGGCCGGCCGGTCGAGTTCGGCGGCGAAGCGGACGTAATCCTCACCGGCTCGCGTGGCTTGCTTCCAGCGTTGTTCGCCGGCGACGGCCTCCAGGCGGTGCAGGAAGCGCGAGGCCACCGCCGGCGCGCCGCCGACTTTCGCCGAATGGGTCAGGATCACGTCGGTGTGGCCGAGCAGTTGCGCGAAGTCATGCGCCGATAGCCCGATGCGCCGCTCCGGCAGGTCGAGGCCGAGTTCATGCCGCATCGGCCGGCTCAACCACGGATCGATCCGCGGTGACGGCGGCCAGACGCCTTCGACCAGCCCGCCCAGAACGACGCGATCGGATTCGGTCAATCGGGCTTCGAGCTGGCCGTAGATGTGCAGATGCGCGCTCGCCGATTCCGGCCGCCGCACCATGCGGTCGGCGAAGGCGGTCTGGAACAATTCGGGATAATCGCCGAGCTGCACCATCAGCCCGCTGGGCTTCTGCTCGTCCAGGAGATCTTCAAAAGCCGAGGCCAGCGCCGATCCCTGGGCGCCCTCGAACACGATGACGACGCCGTTCTGATCGGAAGACAGTGCGATCAGCACCTCACGGTGGCGATGCGCCAGTTCAGCGAAATCGTACGTTCTCGATGACGCCATGCTTTCCAGCGGTGACAACGCTTTCTGGAGAGCAGCAATGAGCGCTTGCGCCTGGTCGAGATCTTCGTCGCGCAATTTGGCGCGTTGCTCGGAAGCGTGGAGCGAGGATGTCTCGCTACCCCTGAGCTTCCTGAGTTCGGTGCGAAAACGGTCAAAGTCCCGCGCCAACCCGCCGCTGCCCGCTGGCGGCCGTGTGCCGCGCAGCAGCGCCAGTTCCAGCACCTCGATGGCATGCTTCAGCGCAGCATGCGCGTCGCCCAGCCGAAACAGCGGATGCTTCATCAGCGCCAGCAAGGTCGGCGGCTCCAGCCCCTTGGCCGCCGTCTCTGCCACCAGCCGGGCAAAGATGCCGGCGGACGTGTCCATCAGCGCATCGCCGCTGGAATCGTCGAATTCGAGGTTCCAGCGGCCGAGTGCGGCCATCACCCGTCGCGCCAGCGCACGGTCCGGCGTCACCAGCGCGGCCGATTTGCCCAGATGCCGCGCTTCGCGCATCGCCACTGCGATCGCCAGCGCCTCCATCTCCGGATTGGGCGCGGCGACCACCGCGAGGTTTTTCATGCCGCCCGAAATCCTTGCGGCAATATCCGGCTGCTCCAGCCGGTCATGCCATTGCTCGGTTGCGGTCGATGGCCGCATCGTCTCGGAAACCAGCACGTCGCGGCCATCAGGCGCGGGCGTGCCCAAAATCTCGACGTCGCGGCGCTTGATACCGAACCGGTTCAAGAGCCCTTGCATGGCGAATTGCGGATGGTTCGAGGCCGGCGGCGTGGAGAATTTGCCCTGCGCGTCGCGCACGCCACCGATGGTCTGCCAGGCCGCGTCATCGAGATCGGTATCTAACCCCGGCAGCACCACCGCGCCCTGTTTGAGCCTGGCGACAACGTTCAGGAATTTTGCGGTCGCGGGCATCGATCCGGTCGAACCGGCCGCGATCACCGGGCCCTTGTGGTGCGCAGTCAGGCGCGCGGCTTCGGCGTCGATCAGAAGGTCGCGTCGCGCCGCCGGTTCGATCCGTCCGATTTCGTGCAAATGCTGCGGCCACGCCTTGCGCGCGATGCGCAGGAATTCCAGCGAATGCTGCCAGTATCGATCGAGCTGGTCCGGCACCAGTTTGTCGAGCGCATTCCAGTCGACGCCGCGGGTGACCATGTCGTCCATCAATCGCGCCAGATCGCCCGCCAGTGCCAGCGTCGAGGCCGGGCCGCCGATCACCAGCGGCGCGGAGACCGGCGTTTTGGCCCACGCCGCCACCAGATGGGCCAGCGTCAACCGGCGTTCAAGTTCGCCGAGGCGCGGCGGAATGTCGAGCCGGGCCACGCCGCCGAATTGTTCGGGGCCTTCGGCGAACGCCAGTTCGTCCTCGTCGATATCGCCGAGCGCCACGATGCGCGGCAGGATCGCAGCATCCGTCTTCATCTCGTCGAGGAAGATTTCCCGCGCCATCCGGCCGGCGCGCCGGGTCGGCAGATAGAGCGTCGCCTGCGCCAGGTTCAGTGGATTGTGGCGCGCCTCGAATCCGTCGACGAGCCGGCCGTCGACCAACGCCGATATGACGGTGCGCAGAAGCGGCACGGATACGGGAACGCTGAAAACGCGCATGGGCTGCCTGATTCGAGGTCAGCGCAATATAGGGAGTGATGGCTCAATGGTCATGGGTGTGCTGGTCACCAACTCTCCACGTCGTCCCGGCGAAGGCCCTAGGGCATGCACACATGTCTGAGGCTCCATCCTGCGGCGGCGGCGTGGAAGTATTCGAGGCCGTGCTTCATGG
>NZ_JAFCMC010000064.1:0-16238 GCF_018130085.1 Bradyrhizobium sp. AUGA SZCCT0169
CCTGACGACAGCGAATATTGGTAGAGCTGCGGCGCTCCGAGGTTCCAGCGAACCTCTTTGAGTTTCTTTAAACCGAATTTATCGGCGCCAAAGGCACCGTTACGTAGACCCGTCTCTTGCACGAAGAACCTCCTCGAACCCGCGTATCTCGATCGCGCGAATGCCGCTAAACGCGCTTCTGTCGCGGTGACCACTGAATATAGCCTTCCGGCTCCGGTCCGGCGACCTAATACTTGGCAACGCCGTGCTTGCCAAGCCGATCCAACGCGTTTTGGTTTATTCCAGACAAGGCCTTGATCCAGATCAAGCACTTGCTGCGGCGCGGGGGCGAACACGCACGCTCAACGCGCGACCATCAGCCGCGCGATAGCGCTACCATTCAGTTATTGCGTCGCACAATCTGATTTTAGCGGGTCGCACCCTCGCCGATCAGCGCAAACGGCGCCCAGAATGCCGGATAGGCATTTCGGGGCGAGGAAGCATCGTTGAGATAGGCCAGCATTGACTGGCGCAGCGCCTCGGCCCGGCCAAGCTTCGGGTCGGCCTTGAGCCGGTCGAACGTCGATGTCGTCAACCGCGTGGCGGCCGCGGAATCCACTGCCCAGTGCGACGCCAGCAATGCACGCGCGCCGGCATAGAAGAACGATCGCGCCAATCCCGAAAGCGCTTCGGCGCCAGGCTTGTCGCCGGCGATCGTGTTGCAGGCTGACAGCACCACCCAATCGGCGTTGAGTTTCAGCTGCGCCACTTCGCTCGACGTGAGCAGGCCGTCGTCGAGTTCGGACGGCTGCTTCGGAATGCTCAGCACCAGCGAGGGCTCAGCGATCCCCTTCACGTCACCGGCGACGAGGCCGTGGGTGGCGAAATAGACGATGCTGTAATCGGCGAGCCGGGCACGCTTGACCGTGGTTTCGCTGGCATTCTCGCCGAGATGAATATCGCTTTCGGAAACGCCGAGATCCTTTGCGACCGCATTGAGTTCGTCGGCGGTGTCAGGCAATTGCGACAGCACGCGAGAGAGCCGCGCGCGATCGACGCCGGCGCCTTGCCAGAAGTCGGTATAGGCGACGTTGGTGACGCCGCGCGCCGCGGACTTGATCGTCGCCGGCTTGGCTGCGCCGCGCTTGTCGCCGCTGCTATCGTGCAACGGATTGAACAGCGGATCGCCGAAACCGGTCATCGGTTTGGTGGTTTGATCCCTGCGGGCAATCGCCCGCAGCGTCTTCAGGCTTGCGACCGACGGCAACACCGACACCGCGTGACGCTTGAGCAGCCAGGCGGCATCGCGGTAACCGTCGAGTTTTTCCGGGATCGCGGCCGGCGGCTTCTCCGTCACCAGCAAATGAAACGGCAGCGCCGTCAACGCGCCTGTCGGAACAATCAAAAGGCTGCGCTTGCCCTTTAGCCGCGTCTCGACGCGCCCCAGCAGGTGGTTGTACATCCAGTGGGAGAATTCGAGATTGAACAGCGTGGATTTGCCGGACGTATCGCCGGCATTGGCGATATCCAGTCCACGGCGGAAATCCGCGACCAATTTGTACATCTCTTCCGAGCCACGCCCGATCGGGGACCAGTCAAAACCCTCGCGCGTGATCGCAATGGCGTAGCTGTCCTTCACCGTGGCCGTGAGCAGCACCATCGCCTCGTCGCCTGACAGCAACGACTGGATCTCCTTCACCGTCATCGGCAGCGGATTAGACAGCGCGGCGTAATCTGGAAACTCAGCAGACAAGGTCTTTTGCAACGACGGGTGCTCGCTCGAAATGGCGGCGAGCCGGGCCTTGCTCCGCTGCTCGGCCGCAAGGTCACGCTTCGATCGCTCTTTGGAGACCGCCGCCACCAGAGCCTTGTCCAGGGCTTCGGCCTCCGTTGCGAGATCCTGATCGCGGCGAACCAGTTCGGCGAGCCGGTCGTTACCCGCGGCGAGCCGCACGGCCAATTTGTTGACAGCCGACGCCGCCGACGACTGCGTGCCGCGCTGGATCGCATTGAGCATCGCATCGACAGCCTGGTCGGTCGGTATCAGTTTGTTGCGCTCGGCATCCGCCAGCACCGAGAGGACGGCATAGAGTTCGCCGCGCCCGCTTGCGACCAGCCGCAATGCCAGCGGCAACGCCTTTTCCGGATAACCTGTATTCGCCTGGAAGAGCGCCAGATTGTTCATGGATCTGGCGGTATCCGGATGATCCGGACCGACCGCGCGTTCACGGATTGCCAGCGCCCGCTCGAAAAGCCGCTCGGCCTCGCGGACGCGGTCCGTCGGCCCATCGTAGAGCTCCGCCAGATTGTTCAGCGAGCGCGCCACATCGGGATGATCGGGGCCGAGGACCTTCTCGCGGATCGCCAGCGAGCGCTTGATCAGCGGCTCCGCCTTGGCGAAGTGGCCCTCGACCTTCTCGACCTGGCCGAGATTGTTCAGAAGCGTCGCGACCGCGGGATGTTCAGGACCCGCCGCTTTCTCATAGATCGCCAGCGCGCGCCTGAACAACGGCCGGGAGTCGTCATGGCGGCCCTGCTTCTCGTAATGGGTGCCCAGATTGTTCAGGGACTGCGCGACGTCGGGATGCCCGGATCCCAGCGACCGCTCACGGATCGCCAGCGCCCGCTTGAACAGCGGCTCAGCTTCGGCGTAGCGCTCCTGGCGCTGATAGAGCGCCGCGAGATTGTTTAGCGCGGCAGCGATCTCCGGCGATCCGGCGCCAGTTGTCTTCTCCAGGATCGCGATCGCTCGCCTCGACAGCGGTTCGGCGTCAGCGTCCCTGCCCTGACTGCCATAAAGCTGCGCCAGATTATTCAGCGCGGCTCCGACGTCGCGATGCGCGGGGCCGTATTTCTTCTCCAGGGATTCGACCTGCCCCTGCGCCAGCGCGACAGCTTCGGCATATTTTCCGGCGCGGCTGAGGTCGTTGATTTTGGCGCTGAGCGCCGCGGTCTCGCTTTTTTGCGCCGAGGACGGCGCGCTGAGACACGTGCTTGCGAAAAGCGTGAGCCCTGCGAGTGCGGGAATTCATGATGCGGGCTTAACCTTTGGCCAATTCGCGCGGGAGTGTGGATTAGGTCGCGCGAGCGGCTGCCGCCGTTCAAATTCCGGCACTCAAGGACTGGCGGGCTCTTTGGCCCGGGCCTCGCCCGCCAGCCGGACCAGCATCTTGCGTAAGGCAGTCCCGTTGGTGACCCGTTCCGGGAAATCCAGCCGCAGCGTGACGCTGCCTGCCTGCATATCCATGCCATCGGGGTCGCAGCCGGTGCAGGCCCAGTCGGCGCTACCTGCCCCGAGCAGGCGCGTCGCGTAGAGGTTCATCGCCTCGCGGTGGTCCTCGTTCATGTGTTCCACGGCGCCCTGTTCGGCTTCCAACAGCCCCTCGGCATCGCTGACATCGGTCAGGAACTGCTCGGGGGTCACGTCGATGATCCGGCCAAAGCCGGCGACCAGATGGGCGCCCGTTGGCACGATCCGGAAAAACGAAAAATCCTTAAAATCTACAAAGACTTGCGCGGATGGATGGGCGTTGAGGTAGCGCCGGCGCAGGATCTCGGCCTGGTCGCCCGCGGCCTCCTCGGCCCGGCCTGCGAGCATGATCCTGGCGCCCTCCAGGGGGTCGCCGGCGGCGCGCTCGTCCAGCATCAGCGAGACCCTGTTATCGGCCAGAATATTCTTCGTATGCAGCGCCAGCCGGGAGATCAGCAGGATGGGCGACGCATCAAAATGACAGGCAATGTTGACCAGCGAGCAATAGGGGTCGCCGCTGCCGGCCATCAGGGTTCCCAACCCGCCCTGCCGGCTGCGCCGCAGCAGCGAGCGGGCCAGTTTGGAAGCATTAAAATCAGCGGTCGGTTGCATGGGTTTTCCAGCCATTTTACTGCAAAAAGGGCCTTTTCTCAGGCCTTGAGGGTGCTATATGGGGGCTACGCATCGTTCGCGGAACGTTTTGCGGAACTCGGTCACACTTCAGCCCAGCTTGCATTGCTCGTAGACCGAATACGAAGCTCATTTATACGGCGCATGGCTGAGTTGCCCGCCGTTTAAGCCACTTCTCTTTCGAAAGCAGGCTCATGCCCACAATCGCCTTGGTCGATGACGACCGCAACATTCTCACTTCCGTCTCGATCGCGCTCGAAGCCGAAGGCTATCGCATCATGACCTATACGGATGGTGCGTCGGCGCTCGATGGTTTCCGCACCTCGCCGCCGGACCTTGCGATCCTCGACATCAAGATGCCGCGCATGGACGGTATGGAGACGCTGCGGCGGCTGCGGCAGAAGTCCGATCTGCCGGTCATCTTCCTCACCTCCAAGGATGAAGAGATCGACGAATTGTTCGGCCTCAAGATGGGCGCCGACGATTTCATCCGCAAGCCGTTCTCCCAGCGCCTGCTGGTCGAGCGCGTCAAGGCCGTGCTGCGCAGGGGACAGCCCAAGGATCCGACCGCCGCACCGAAGGAGCCGGATGCGCGTGCGCTCGACCGCGGCCTGCTGCGAATGGATCCGGAGCGTCACACCTGCACCTGGAAGAACGAGCCGGTGACGCTGACGGTGACCGAGTTCCTGATCCTGCAGGCCTTGGCGACGCGGCCCGGTGTGGTGAAAAGCCGCAACGCGCTGATGGACGCGGCCTATGACGATCAGGTCTATGTCGACGACCGCACCATCGACAGCCACATCAAGCGGCTGCGCAAGAAGTTCAAGGTGGTGGACGACGATTTCGAGATGATCGAGACGCTTTACGGCGTCGGCTATCGCTTCAAGGAAGCCTGATCTGCACTTTTGGTCTTTTTTGTTTGAGCATGATCTTTTCGGAAAACCGGTGTCCACTTTTCCGGATCATGCTCAAGCGGCTCGTTAACTGACGCCTTGGCGCGTCTGGGGTAGGATTGAGCGCGCGAGCAGCGCTTTGCAGGGACAGTCGAGACAACCGGCAGTTTTAGCCATTGCTAGATCGAACGCAGCCTGATCGAGGCCGGAACAACGAGGACGCATCTGCGTCCCTCGATCGGGATTACGTTGCCGACGACAAGGCGCAGAGCCAGGGCTGGTGGCGGCCGCTGGGCTGGCTCCGTCGCGCCGGACAATTCTTCTTTGCACTCTCTTTCTCCAGTCTCACCCGCCGCATCGTCTCGCTCAACCTGGCGGGCCTCGTCGCGCTGGTGGCGAGCATCCTCTATCTGTCGCAGTTCCGCGCCGGCCTGATCGAGGCGCGCGCGCAGAGCTTGCTGGTGTATGCCGAGATCATCTCCGAAGCGGTCGCGACCTCGGCCACCGTCGAGGGCGGCACCATCACCGTCGATCCCGACCGCCTGCTCGATCTGAAGCCCGGAGAAAGCTATGGCATCCCGGACGAGTATTCCGACTTTCCGATCAACCCGGAGCGCGTCGCGCCGGTGTTGCGCCGTCTGATCGCGCCGACCAAGACGCGCGCACGTATTTTCGACCGAGAAGGCGGGCTTATCCTGGACAGCCGCAATCTGTTTGCCCGCGGCGACGTGCTGCGGTTCGAATTGCCACCACCGTCGGCCGACAAGCCCAATATCGCCGAGCGGACGCTGACCGCGATCCGTACCTGGTTCAATCGCGGCGATCTGCCGATCTATCGCGAACTCGGCCCCGAGGGCGGCAAAGGCTATCAGGAAGTCGCGCAATCGCTGGGCGGCCAGAAGAGCAGCATGGTCCGCGTCAATGAGCGCGGCGCGGTCATCGTGTCGGTGGCGGTGCCGGTGCAGCACTTCCGCGCGGTGCGTGGCGCGCTGATGCTCACGACCCAGGGCGACGACATCGACCAGATGGTCGGCGCCGAGCGCTGGGCGATCCTGAAAATCGGCGGCGTCGCCTCCGCCGTCATGATCGTATTGTCGCTGCTGCTGGCGAGCACGATCGCCGGTCCAGTGCGGCGACTGGCCGACGGCGCCGAGCGCGTTCGCCGCCGCATCCAGACCCGTGTCGAAATTCCCGACTTCACCCGCCGCCGCGACGAGATCGGCCATCTCTCCGGCGCGCTGCGCGACATGACCAACGCGCTCTACAGCCGCATCGAGGCGATCGAGATGTTCGCCGCCGACGTCGCCCATGAACTGAAGAACCCGCTGACCTCGCTGCGCTCGGCGGTGGAAACGCTGCCGCTGGCGCGCAACGAAAACAGCCGCGCGCGGCTGCTCGCCGTCATCGAACACGACGTCAGGCGGCTCGACCGGCTGATCTCAGACATTTCCGACGCTAGCCGCCTCGACGCCGAACTGCAGCGGCAGGATATGGCCCCGGTCGATTTCAGGCGCTTGCTGACGACGCTGACCTCGGTCGCCAATGAAACCAAGCTCGGCCACGACGTCTCCGTCGAGGCGCGCTTCGAGGGCCGCAGCCCGACCGATACCTTCTCGGTTCCCGGCCATGATTCGCGGCTCGGCCAGGTGATCTCCAACCTGCTGTCGAACGCTCAATCCTTCTCCCACGCCGGCGGCAAGGTGCGCATCGTCTGCCGCCGCGTGCGTTCGGAAATCGAAATCGTGGTCGACGACGACGGCCCGGGCATCGGCGAGGATGCGCTCGAACGCATCTTCGAGCGCTTTTACACCGACCGGCCGCATCAGGGTTTTGGCCAGAATTCCGGCCTCGGCCTGTCGATCTCCAAGCAGATCATCGAGGCCCATGGCGGGCGTATCTGGGCGGAAAACCGCGCCGGTCCGGCCGACGCCGACGGCAACCCGACGGTATCCGGCGCGCGCTTCGTGGTCAGGCTGCCGACGCCATGACTGAGAATGCCAGCGTGCACGCCTCCGCCGTGCTGGTTGGCGACCGCGCCGTCCTGATCCGCGGGCCCTCGGGTTCCGGCAAGTCACGGCTGGCCTTCGACCTGATTATGGCCGGCCGTACCGGCCAGGTTCCGCCGGCCGTTTTGGTCGGCGATGACCGTGTCCATCTGGGCACACTGGCCGGAGAATTGTGGGTCCGCCCGGCGGCCGAACTGGCCGGCCTGATCGAAATCCGGGGCCTCGGGATTCGCCGCTGTGATTGCGTCAGCGAGGCGGTAGTCGGTCTGGTTGTCGATCTCGCGGCTGATGATGCGGAACGGCTGCCGCCGCCGGAAGCCCTCGTAGTCAGTCTTAATGGTGTTTTGGTACCGAGAATCCCTGTCGAAAGCGGCTTTCAGCCCCTTCCGCTGGTTGTCGCCGCGCTGACGACAACTGAAAGTTCACCTTCCGGTAATAATACGGCCGATTGTGTGAAGGGGTTTGGTAACCATATAAGCCCCACTATCGCGACCGAATAAGACCGGCGCAGGCTCCCCTCTCTGCCACCAAGTTTCCGGGAGAATAGCCAAGATGCCCTCTTGCGCGGGGCCTCTGGATGGTCAAAGTGGCGCGTTCGTGCGGTGCACCAAAAGCACCCGCGAGGAGTTTCCGATGATTGGTCTAGTGCTTGTGACCCATGGGCGCCTTGCCGACGAGTTCAGGGCGGCGCTCGAACATGTCATGGGTCCGCAGAAACAAATTGAAGCGATTACGATCGGGGCCGAGGACGACTCCGATTTGTGTCGAAGCGACATTATCGAAGCGGTGAATCGCGTCGACAGTGGCGATGGAGTTGCTATCCTTACCGACATGTTCGGTGGCACCCCCTCCAACCTTGCGATCTCCTGCATGAGCCGCCCCAAGGTGGAAGTACTCGCAGGTATCAACCTTCCCATGCTGGTGAAGCTTGCCAAGGTGCGCGAAGAGCGCTCGCTTCCGGACGCCATCGCGATGGCCCAGGAAGCCGGTCGCAAATACGTCACCATCGCCAGCCGCGTGCTTGCCGGCAAATGAGCGACGAGGCCGCGCCCGGAAACGACGTCGGGCCGAGCGTGCCTTCAGGCGCCATTTCCCGCGAACTTCTCATCATCAACAAACGCGGACTGCACGCGCGCGCGTCGGCCAAATTCGTGCAGATGGTCGAGCGTTTCAACGCCGAGGTCTGGGTGACGCGCGGCAATGAGACCGTCGGCGGCACCTCGATCATGGGATTGATGATGCTGGCGGCAGGCCCCGGCACCACGGTGACGGTTTCCGCCACCGGCCCAGAGGCGCAGGCCGCGGTCGATGCGATCGCGGGTCTTGTCGCCGACAAGTTCAACGAAGAAGGCGTGTGAGGCACCAGCGCCTCTTTGTCACCTCGCCCCGCTTGCGGGAGAGGTCGGTCGCACTTGCGATCCGGGTGAGGGGGTACAGGTCCAACCGCAACATCGAGCTCGCGGATAGAGCCCCTCACCCCAACCCTCTAAGAGCGAGCATAGCTCGTCTCGACCCCGCAAGAGCGGGGCGAGGGAGTCTCGTCAAAACGGATTGGTGACGATGCCGCCGTCGGCGCGCAAAGCGGCGCCGTTGGTGGCGCTGGAGGCTTTCGAACAGACGTAGCAGATCAGATTGGCGATCTCCTCGGGCTCGGCGTAGCGCTGCAACAGCGAGGCCGGCCGCCGTTCGCTGAAGGTGCGCGCGACGAGGTCGTCGACGGTCGTTCCCATGCCCTTGGCACGCGCGGCCAGCCGCACCGGCGCCATCTCGACCCAGGTCGGCCCCGGCATGACCGAATTGACGGTCACGTTGGTCGCCTTGGTGAGTTCGGCGGCGCCGCGCGCCACCACGAGCTGGGCGGCCTTGGAGAAGCCGTAGTGAACCATCTCCTTGGGAATGAAGACGCCGGATTCGCTGGAGACGAACACGACGCGGCCCCAGTCCTTGTTATCAAGCATCCGCTTCAGATAATGCCGGGTCAGACGCACGCCGCTCATGACGTTGACTTCGAACATCCTCGTCCAGTCGGAATCCTCGATATCGAAGAATCCCTTCGGCTCGTAGATACCGAGATTGTTGACGAGGATGTCGACCTCGGGGAACTGCGCCGTAAGCGCGGCACATCCCTCGGCGCCCCCGAGATCGACCGCCGCCGAGTGCACCTCGGCCGCAGGCGCGGCTTGCTGAACCTTTGACATGGCTTCGGTGACGGCCGCTTGCTCTCTTCCGTTGACGATGACTTCCGCGCCCATACGCGCAAGCCCGATGGCGGTTGCGAGCCCGATGCCGCGCGTCGAGCCGGTGACCAGCGCGGTCTTTCCAGACAAATCGAGATTCATGCTTTTCCCCAATTCTCTTTTTATTTCTTTTCCGGCGGCACCACTATCACGTTCCAGATCGTGGCGGGGCCCGGCCCCCCTGAGAAAAACCTTCGCGTGGTGATCACCATGCGCTCGCCATTGGCGGCATGGTCCTTCATCCATGCCTCGCATCTTTCGAACTTCCAGTCGCCGGTCTCGCAGATCCCGATGAAGCCGGATCGCTTGGCCTCCTCGAGCGAGGTCAGGCCCGACGACCACGGCTCGTACGGCGTCAGGACCGCCGGATGATCGACGCTGTAGAAGGTGACGGGATGGCCGATATCGCTGTAGGCGGCCACCACGGGCAAGGCTGAGAAAAACCGCCGGTGCCAGACCTCGGTAAGCTCGCGCGCAAGTTCGGAGCGCGCCCGGTAGCTGGCGCCTTCGTTGCGATGCTGGCCGGCATCGTAGGCAGCGATCTGCGGCGATACGACCAACACCGCCAGTGTAAGCACCAGCCAGGTCGCGGTCAGCCGAAACAGCGCCAGCTGCCGCACGCGCAGCGCCGGGATCGCGATCAGCGCCAGCGGTACCAGGAAGAACAGCGGGATGCCCCAATCGGTCTTGATGTAGACTTGGAACAGCACCGCGCCGAGCGGCGGCCCGATCGCCACCACCGCCTGGATCAGCCAGACATTGAGCGCCTGTGCGCGGTTGACGCTGGCATTCGCACCGCGCGACCAGAACGCAAAAGACGGCTTGCGCCAGCGCGACGGCCACGCCAGCGCTACTCCCGCCAGCACCACCGGCAACGCCAGCAGCGCGAGATTATGGCCGACATAACCGAGCGCCAGGTTATCGATCATGCGGCGGTCGGTGAGCGAATAGATTTCGCCGGCATAGGTGAACGGGACGAAGTTCACGTCCCTCAGCCAGATCAAATGCGGGACCATCGCCACGACGAGCACGAAGATAGCCACCCACGGTGCCGGCGAGCGCAGGAATTGCAGGCGCTGCGGGTGGATCAGCGCGGCGAGGCCGATGGCGCCGATCATGGTCAGCGCCCAGTATTTGGTCATCAGCGCCAGCGCACCGGCGATCCCAAGCAACCATCCGGATTTCACGCTGCGCTTCTCGAACGCGTCGAGATAGGCCAGCACGAGAAGCGGCAGCGTCACCAGCTGCAGCAGGTCCGGATTGTACTTGAAGCCCTTGAAGTTGAAGATCGGATAGAGCGCGAGCATCACCACGACGAGGAAGGCGCGGCGGTGATCGACCACACGCAGCGCCAGCAGCCAGCAGATCACCAGCCCCAGGCCCAGCGTCGTCATCGCCAGCGCATAGGTCGCCCAATCGGTGACCGGGAACAGCCTGAACCAGGCGCCCGCCACCCATCCCGACAGCGGCGGATGCTTGCCATAGCCGAGCAGGAACTTCTGGCCCCAGCCGAACGCCTCGGCGACGTCCATATGGATGTCCTGGCCGGTCTTCAGATTGACCAGGATCAGCGTCCAGAGCGCGGCATGGACCACGGCAAAGCCGCTCACCAGCCACAAAGCGCCCTTGGGATCGCTGGCGCGCGCGGCCAGCCATGCCGCCAGCCGCCGGACGGACCACCTGCGCCTGGAACGCGCGGCGGCGGGTAAAATTGATGCAGTCGACATGGAGGAGTGCGTAGCGCGTTTTTGGCGCGCGTGGAATCGGCTTGGCGTGAAGAATGCCCCTTAAAATACAGCAATATGGTTGCCGCACGGGGATGTGAATGCTATCCCGCGCCCCATGACAACTGCCCCGATTTCCAACATCCGCAACTTCTCCATCGTCGCCCATATCGACCATGGTAAATCGACGCTGGCCGACCGCCTGATCCAGACCACCGGCGGGCTGACCGATCGCGAAATGGCGGGCAAGGAGCAGGTGCTCGATTCCATGGATATCGAGCGCGAGCGCGGCATCACCATCAAGGCGCAGACCGTCCGGCTGAAATACCATGCCAAGGACGGCAAGGATTACATCTTCAACTTGATGGACACGCCGGGCCATGTCGACTTCGCCTACGAAGTCTCGCGCTCGCTGGCGGCCTGTGAAGGATCGCTGCTGGTGGTCGACGCCAGCCAGGGCGTCGAGGCGCAGACGCTCGCCAACGTCTACCACGCGCTCGACGCGGGTCATGAGATCGTGCCGGTGCTCAACAAGGTCGACCTGCCCGCGGCCGAACCTGAAAAGGTCAGGCAGCAGATCGAGGACGTGATCGGCATCAGCGCCGCCGACGCGGTGATGATCTCGGCCAAGACCGGGCTTGGCATTCCCGACGTGCTGGAAGCCATCGTCACCCGCCTGCCGCCGCCGAAGGGCGACCGCGAGGCGACGCTGAAGGCGCTGCTGGTGGACAGCTGGTACGACGTCTATCTCGGCGTCGTCGTCCTCATTCGTGTCGTCGACGGCACGATGAAGAAGGGCAGCCGCATCCGCATGATGGGCACCAATGCCGCCTATGACGTCGAGCGCGTCGGCTTCTTTACCCCGAAGATGACGCAGGTCGACGAACTCGGCCCCGGCGAGATCGGCTTCATCACCGCGGCGATCAAGGAAGTCGCCGACACGAGAGTGGGCGACACCATCACCGACGATCGCAAGCCGATCACCGACATGCTGCCGGGCTTCAAGCCGGCGATCCCCGTGGTGTTCTGCGGCCTGTTCCCGGTCGATGCCGACGACTTCGAAACGTTGCGCGCGGCGATGGGCAAGCTGCGCCTCAATGATGCGAGCTTCTCGTTCGAGATGGAAACCTCTGCCGCGCTCGGCTTCGGTTTCCGCTGCGGCTTCCTCGGGCTGCTGCATCTGGAAATCATCCAGGAGCGCCTGCAGCGCGAATTCGATCTCAACCTGATCGCGACCGCGCCGAGCGTGATCTACAAGATGCACCTCACCGATGGGCAGGAGATCGAGATCCACAATCCCGTCGACATGCCCGACGTGGTCAAGATCGCCGAGATCCAGGAGCCGTGGATCGAAGCCACCATCCTGACCCCGGACGAATATCTCGGCAGCGTCCTGAAACTGTGCCAGGACCGCCGCGGTTCGCAGAAGGAGCTGACCTATGTCGGCTCGCGCGCGATGGTGAAATATGATCTGCCGCTCAATGAAGTCGTGTTCGATTTCTACGACCGGCTCAAATCGGTCTCGAAGGGCTACGCCTCGTTCGACTACCATCTCACCGACTACAAGCCCGCCGATCTCGTCAAGATGCAGATCCTCGTCAACAACGAGCCGGTCGACGCATTGTCGATGCTGGTGCATCGCACCCGGGCCGAAGGCCGCGGCCGCGCCATGGTCGAGCGGATGAAGGAACTGATCCCGCCGCACATGTTCCAGATCCCGATCCAGGCCGCGATCGGCGGCAAGGTGATCGCCCGCGAAACCGTCCGCGCGCTGCGCAAGGACGTCACCGCGAAATGCTACGGCGGCGACATCACGCGCAAGCGCAAGCTTCTGGAGAAGCAGAAGGAAGGCAAGAAGAAGATGCGGCAGTTCGGCAAGGTCGACATCCCGCAGGAAGCCTTCATCGCCGCGCTGAAGGTGGATAGCTGAGGCGCGCTTCGCGCACTTTGCCCGCTGGCTCAACGACCTGCGCCGCCCAAACCCTGGCGGTGAGATGCGAAAACCTGTGACCGGCCATTCGTCCGCCGCCTTGCTCTGCCGCGGCGGATAGGTCACCATCGTCCCGCGCACACAAAAAATATTACAAGCGCGAGGAAACGCATGAGCAAGCCCGCCGGTTTCTCCCAGCCCGGCTCCTCCTATGGCTGGGTCGTCGTCGGCGCTGGCGCGCTGATGACCTGTGTCGGCTTCGGCACAATGCTGTCGCTGGCGGTGTTTCTGCAGCCGATTGCGACGGATACCGGCTGGTCGGTCAGCGGCGTCTCGGCCGCAGCGACGATCGATTTCCTTGCCATGGGATTTGCCGCGTTCTTCTGGGGCGCGCTGTCCGACCGGTTCGGCACCCGCATCGTGGTTTTGGCCGGCGCGGTGCTGCTGGGCATCGGCCTGGTCGGCGCGAGCCAGGCCGCAAGCCTCTGGCAATTCCAGTTTTTCTTCGGCGTATTGATCGGGATCGCGGCGGGCAGTTTCTATGCGCCGATGGTCGCGGCGGCGAGCGCCTGGATCGAACATCGCCGCAGCCTCGCGGTGGCGCTGGTGTCGGCCGGCATGGGCGTGTCGCCGCTGACGATTGCACCCTTCGCAAGCTATTTGATCACGGCCTATGACTGGCGCACGGCGATGCTGGTGATCGGCATCGCGTCCTGGGCGCTGTTGATCCCGGCATCGTTCCTGGTGCGTCCGGCGCCGCCGGCCGCAGCACCCGTGAGCGGCGGGCCTGACGTGCCGGAAGTACAATGGACGGTCGGGCAGGCGTTGCGTACCCCGCAATTCATCACGCTGGCATTGGCACATTTCGCCTGCTGCGCGGCGCATTCGGGGCCGATCTTCCACATGGTGAGCTACGCGATGATCTGCGGCATCGCGCCGCTGACCGCCGTCACCGTCTACAGCCTTGCCGGATTCTCCGGACTTGGCGGCCGGCTGCTGCTCGGCGTCATGGCCGATCGCCTCGGCGCCAAGCCGGTGCTGGTCGGCGGGCTGTTCGTGCAGGCGATGTCGGTCGCGACCTATCTCGCGGTCGGCCAGCTCGGCGAGTTCTATGCGCTGTCTGTGATCTTCGGACTCGCCTATGGCGGCGTGATGCCGCTCTATGCGGTGCTGGTGCGCGAATATTTCGGCGCGCGCATCATGGGCACGGTGTTCGGCGCGGTCTCCGCCTTTGCGAGCCTCGGCATGGCGCTGGGGCCGTTGGCCGGCGGATGGGTGTTCGACACTTTCCACGCCTATAACTGGCTCTACGTCGGCTCCTTCGCGATCGGCATTACGGCGGTCGCGGTGGCGCTGAGTTTCCCATCGGCGAAGCGGCCATCGCAGCCGTCGCTCGATCTCGGACGCGCCGCAGCCTGAGATGCGTATTCTCCGCCGCCTTGATCGAGGGCGGCGGATGGGCCACCATCGCCCCTCGCGCAAACAAAACAAGACAATGCGAGGAAGCGCATGAACAAGCACCCCGGCCTCGACCTCGTCGAGCGCGCGCGCATGCTGCAGCCATTGATCGCGCGCGACGCCGACGAGATCGAGCGGACGCGGCGGCTGACGCCTGATGTGACCACCGCCCTGATCGAGAACGGGCTTTATCGTTCGTTGCTGCCGCAGAGCCTCGGCGGCGCCGAGTTGCCGCTCGAGATCTTCATGCAGATGCAGGAGGAGATCGCCAAGGCCGATGCCTCCACCGCCTGGTGCCTCGGCCAATGCAGCGTCTGCGCCATGACCGCCGCCTATCTCGATGCCGAGGCCGCCAGCGAGATTTTCAACGTCGCGCCCGGCATCCTCGCCTGGGGCGCGATCAAGCATGAAGTGCAGGTGGTGCCCGGCGGCTATAAGGCCAGCGCGCGCTGGGATTTTGCCAGCGGCTCCCGTCAGGCGAGTTGGCTCGGCGCGCATGTCAGGGTTGTCGAGGCCGACGGCAGTCCGCGGCGCAAGGCGGACGGCTCGCCGGAAATCCGCACGATCCTGTTTCCGGTGGCTGATGCCACGATGTACGACGTCTGGGACGTCATCGGTCTGCGCGGCACCGGCACCGATTCCTACTCCGTCGATAATCTGTTCATCCCGGACAAATTCGCGGCGCTGCGCGACGACCCTGCGGCGCTCCGCGAACATGGCCCGCTCTACAAGCTCTCCACCAACATGGTGTTCAGCATGGGCTTTGCCGCGACCTCGCTCGGCGTCGCGCGCGCGACGCTGGATGCCGCCACCGATCTGGCGCGCGGCAAGACGCCGCAAGGCCTCAAGGCGATGCGCGACAACAACGCCGTGCAGGGCCTGATCGGGCGCACCGAGGCGAGCCTGCGCGCCGCGCGCGCCTATCTCTACACCACCGCCGCTGAAGTCTGGCGCGACCTGGCGCGCGGCGACGCCCTCACCGAGCAGCACCGCATCGCGCTGCGGATCGCCGCGACCTGGACCATTCATCAATCGACATCCGTGGTCGATACCGCCTATCACATGGCCGGCGCCACCGCGGTGTTCAGCGCCAACAAGTTCGAGCGGCGGTTTCGCGACATGCACGCCATCGCGCAGCAAATCCAGGCCCGCGATACCCATTACGAAGATGCCGGCAAGGCGATTCTTTTCGCCAATCTCGACACGCCGCCGACGGCACGCTGAGGAGACTGGTGAGGAAAATGGCCGTGACGAAAGCTGCAAAGAAGCAGCCCACAAAAAACCCGGCTTCCGCCGTCGAAGCCGTCTTCGAGGCCTATCCCAAGCCGGTGCGGACAAAATTGCTGGCGCTGCGCCGGCTGATCTTCGACACCGCAAAATCCACCAAGGGCGTCGGCGCGCTGGAAGAGGCGCTGAAATGGGGGCAGCCGAGCTATCTCACGCCGGAGACCAGAAGCGGCAGCACCATTCGGATCGATCAGGTTAAGCCGGTCCCCGGGCAGTACGCGGTTTACTTCCATTGCCAGACCAATCTGGTCGAGACGTTTCGCGAGCTTTATCCGGAGCTGCGCTATGAAGGAAACCGAGCCATCCTTCTTGGCGCGGAGGATAAGGTGCCCGAAGCCGAGTTGCGTCACTGTGTGGCGCTGGCGCTGACGTATCATTTGGGCAAGCGGAAGGGCGCGGGAGCGAAGTAATCTCCACCGTTATTGCGAGGACGCACAGCGCTCGCTCCGCGCGTCGTCCCGGCCTTGAGCCGGGACCCATACCGCGTGATCTCTCGGTGAAGGCTCGGTAACAGAGACCTTTCGCATAACTTCTTCCTGTGGTTATGGGTCCCGGCTCAAGGCCGGGACGACGGCGGTGTTTGTTGCTGCACCGTGGTCTAAACGCAGTTTCACCTTCTCGCGACGCATGGCGCCCGAGGTTTGCTGGAGACTTCCCGCCCTCTCATCGAGAGGGCGCAGGGAAGACCGGGTGCGCGCTGCACCCGCGGTCCCGTGTGCGGATTGCACAAAACAAAATGCACACGAGCATACAGGGCAGCGGAGAACACCCGGCCTTCCCTGCGCAATGGCTTTACGGCTTATGCCGTGCTCTCCCCGGAGACGAGTTCTTGGTTGACTCCGTC
>NZ_JAFCMC010000065.1:0-15060 GCF_018130085.1 Bradyrhizobium sp. AUGA SZCCT0169
AGATCACGGCATAAGCCGTAAAGCCATTGCGCAGGGAAGGCCGGGTGTTCACCGCTGCCCTGTATGCTCGTGTGCATCTTGTTTTGTGCAAACCGCACACGGGACCGCGGGTGCAGCGCGCACCCGGTCTTCCCTGCGCCCTCTCCATGAGTGGGCGGGAAGTTCCAGCAAAGCTCGGGCGCAATGCGTCGCGAGAATGCGAAGGTGTGTTTTCCAACCACAGCTGTCATCGCCCGGCTTGACCGGGCGACCCAGTATTCCAGAGACGTCAATGATTGAACCGATAGGCCGCGGCGTACTGGATCCCCGCCTGCGCGGGGATGACACGATCAATTGGAGCTACACCATCCGTGTCATTGCGAGGAGCTCCATGGATTGCTTCGCTTCGCTCGCAAATGACGCGGAGGCGCTTACGGCCCCTTCTTTCGCGGCACGATGAAGATCATCGTTGAGGCGCAGGCGATCGAAATCGCGAAGATCGCGGCGGTGAGTGGCAGCGTCGTGGCGGAATGGCCGCCGAGATAGGCGCCGAATTGCGACACCAGCGAGCCGATCCCCATCTGCAAAAATCCCATCGCGCCGGATGCGGTGCCGGCGGCTTCGGGGCGGACGCTGAGCGCGCCGGCCGCCGAGTTCGACATCACGAAGGCGTTGGCGAACATCACGATCATCTGGGTGCCGAACAGGAGGGAAGGCGCCTGGTTGGCTCCTGCAAGACTCCACACCAGATTGAGCAGGCTGCCGCCGAGCTGCAGCGCCAGCCCGAACCAGATCAGCTTCTCCAGCTGATAGCGCGGTGCAAAGCGCACGCAGAAGAGATTGCCGACCAGATAGGCGAAGCCGGTGGTCGCAAACCACGCGCCATATTCGGCGCTGGTGCGGCCCATTTGGGTGACCACGACATAGGGCCCGCCGCCGGCGAAGGCAAAAATGATCTGCGAAGCCAGCACCTGGCACAGCGCGTAGCCGATGAATGCCCGCGACGTGATCAGGCCGCCGATGTCGCGGCGAAAGCTGCTGTCGGCGGCGCGCTCGCCGCGGGTTTCCGGCAGCATGAACGCGATGACCACCGTGATGGTCAGCGATGCTGCGGTAATCAGATAGAAGATCGCGCGCCAACCGAACGCGGTTTCCAGGAGGCCGCCGGTCAGGGGGCTCAGCATCTGCGCGATCATCATGACCGCAATGACGAGGCTGATCATGGAGCTGATGCGCTCGCGGCTGTAGAGATCGCGGATAATGGCGCGGCTGACCACCATGCCGGTGGCGCCGCCCAGCGCCTGCAAGAAACGTGCGGCGATCAGTTGCGGCAGGGTTTCGGCGAAGATACAGCCCACGCTCGCCGCGACCATCAGGGCGAGCCCGCACAGCAGCACCGGGCGGCGCCCGAAGCGGTCCGACAGCGGCCCCATGATGATCTGCGAGCAGGCGATGCCGACCATGAACAGCGACACCGTCATCTGCGCGATCGAAATATCGCGCCCGAACGTCGTCGCCAGCACGGGCAGTGCCGGCACCAGCAAGTACAGCGAGATCGGCGCGACGCCCGTCATCGCGACGAGCATCAGCAGCATGATCTTCGACGTCGCGACGCCGCCGGTGTCGCCAGCAGCACCGGGCGGCTTGCCCATCACGCCATGCATTCAGATCCGATCCGTTGTGTGAATTGGACTGTAGCGGGATGGCTCCCGGCGAATACGGCCGTTTCGGCATGCGGCTATGCCGGGATCGGGAGGCCACTGCTGTCATCATCCGCCCGAGTGCGCAATTGCGCACGGGGAGCGGATGATCCAGTATTCCAGAGGCCGGAGTTATATGCGGATAAGCCGCGGCGTACTGGGTCCCCCGCTTTCGCGGAGGACGACAGCCTGGGATTGGGGCATCACGCCTACAAAGGCAGCAGCGCTGCCGTCGCGTCGTCCAGCCACAGCTTGGTCGCGTTATCATCGAGGTGCGGGCGCACCTCGCGGTTGACGCGCTCGTGGTAGTCGTTCAGCCATTTCAGTTCGGTCGGGCTCAGCATGTGCACGTCGATCAGGCGGCGGTCGATCGGGGCCAGCGTCAGCGTCTCGAACGCGTTGATCGGCTTTTCGGCGCCGGCAACGTCGGTGCCGACGACCAGTTCGAGATTTTCGATCCGGATGCCGTAAGCGTCGGTCTTGTAGTAGCCGGGTTCGTTGGACAGGATCATGCCGCGCTTCAGCGGCGTGGTGCCAAGCTTGGAAATCCGCGCCGGGCCCTCATGCACCGACAGATAGCTGCCGACGCCGTGGCCGGTGCCGTGCTCGAAATCGAGGCCGGCCTGCCAGAGGTACTGCCGCGCGAAACTGTCGAGCTGGGCGCCGGTGGTGCCGTCGGGGAAGACCGCGCGCGCGATCGCGATGTGGCCGCGCAGCACGCGGGTGAAGCGGTCGCGCATTTCGTCCGTCGGCTCGCCGATCGCGATGGTGCGGGTGACGTCGGTGGTGCCGTCTTCATATTGCGCGCCGGAATCGATCAGCAAGAGATCGCCGGACGAAATCCGCCGGTTGCTCTTGCGGGTGACGCGGTAATGCACGATGGCGCCGTTCGGCCCGGTGCCGGCGATGGTCGGAAAGGAAACGTCTTTCAGGGCGCAGGTCTGGCGGCGGAAGGTCTCCAGCGCCTCGACGGTGTCGATCTCGGTCAGCGCGCCCGACGGCGCCTCACGGTCGATCCAGGCCAGAAACCGCGTCATCGCCACCGCGTCGCGCTGATGCGCGGTGCGGGTGCCTTCGATCTCGGTGATGTTCTTCACCGCCTTCAAGAGACTGACAGGATCGTTGCCGCGCACCGGCTTGCCGCCGGCGGCCGCGATCATGCGGCTCAACGCATCGGCGGCGGTGGCGTTGTCGAGGGCGACTGCAGCGCCCTTTTGCGCGAGTTCGGTCAGCATCGGCGTCAGCGCGTCGGGCTCCCGGACGTCGGCGGATTGTTCGAGATGGTCGCGCGTCAGGTTCGAGAGCTTGCGGTGGTCGATGAAGATGGAGGGACGGCCGTCCTTCGGCACCAGCGCGTAGGACAACGGCAGCGGCGTGTGCGAGACGTCGGCGCCGCGGATGTTGAAGGTCCAGGCCACCGCGTGCGAATCCGACAACACCAGCGCATCGACGCCGAGTTTTGCGATCTCCAGCCGGATGCGCTTGAGCTTCTCGGCTTCGATCTCGCCGGAAAATTGCGCGCCGTGAATCGTGACCCGGCCGAGCGGCGGGGCGGGGCGTTCGGTCCACACCGCGTGGAGCGGGTTGTTGTCCACCGCCACCAGCTCCGCGCCGGCCTTGGCGCAGGCCGCCGCCAGCCGCTCGGCTGCCGCCGACGTGTGCAGCCAGGGGTCAAAACCGAGGCGGTCGCCGGCGGCAAGATGCCTGGCCAGCCAGTGCTCCGGCGGCGGATCGGCCAAGGGCTCGATATGCCAGGCCTTGCGGTCGACCTGCTTGGCGGCCTGCAGCGTGTAGCGGCCATCGACGAAAACAGCGGCTTCCCTGGTCAGGACAGCGGCCATGCCGGCCGACCCGGTGAAGCCGGTGAGCCAGGCCAGCCGCTCTTCCGACGGCGGCACATATTCATTTTGCTGCTGATCGGCGCGGGGAATCACGAATCCCGTCAGCTTGCGCCGCGCCAGTTCCTCGCGGAAGGCGGCCAGCCGTGCCGTCAGGGCTATGCCGCTTTCGGGCTCTTCGAATGTCTGGAAATGGGCTTCGAACATCGCCGGGTTACTCAGGGGTTGGGTGCAGGTCCGCACAACATAGCCATAATTTGGCATAATCTGTGCTTCAATATCCATGTCCGCGTTAGATCGGACGGAACGGTTTGCCGGGCAAGCCGTTCACGTGAGGCTACCAGGGGAAAATCCAGGAGTGTTTCATCTCAACGAAGAGGGGATACACGATGCCTGCTTTTATGTTTGAGAAGATCTCGCCGCCCGTCCGCCGCGGCCCGGCCCCTCCGGTCGCCAACAAGAAGCAACGCGGCGTCATCGTCCAGATGCTGGACCGGTTCGCGCTGGCGCGCGTCAAACGTGAGAAGCAGGAAGAAGAAAAGGGCGTCATCGCCCGCCACAAGCCGTCTGAATAGAGCGTTTTCGAGCGAAGTGGATACCGGTTCGCGTGAAGAAAACGCGTCAAAACTAAATGAGCTGCTAGCCCGCGTTTCGCAGCAACAGGCTGCTCCAGCCTTCGATGCGCAGATGACGCACCGGCACCAGGCCGCGCGCACGATAGGCCGCGATCACCGAAGCCGCCTGGGGCGTCAGCAGTCCCGACAGGATCACCAGCGCCGACGGTGCCAGATGCCGTGCCATCGGCGTTGCCAATTGCCGCAACGGATTGGCGAGGATGTTCGCCAGCACCAGATCGAACGGGCCGGCCTGCGCGAATTGCGGCGCCGAGAAGCCGGTGGCAGGGATCGCCTGCACCAGATGCCCGGACACGTTGAGCCGGGCGTTCTCCTGCGCAACCCGCACCGAGAGCGGATCGATGTCGCTGGCCAGCACGTTCTCCTGCAGCGCCCTGGCCGCCGCGATCGCCAGCACCCCGGTGCCGGTGCCGAGGTCGAGCACGCGCCGCGGCCGGTACGCCTTGAGGACATGATCGAGCAGCAGCAGGCAGCCCCGCGTGGTGCCGTGGTGGCCGGTGCCGAACGCCAGCGCCGCCTCGATCTCGATGCCGATCTTGTTGGATGGCACCCGCGCGCGGTCGTGGTGGCCGTGCACGACGAAACGCCCGGCCGGGACCGGAACGAGGTCCTCGAGCGTGGCCTTGACCCAGTCCTTGGCCTCGACCGTGTCGAAAACGATGGTTTTCGCGGCTGCCTCGCCGGCCGCGTTGGTCACGAGCTGGCGCACCAGCGTCTGATCCGGCGCGACGGCAAAATGCACGGTCACATCCCAGCGGCCGCCCGGACCCTCAAACGCGGCGATGGCGGCCTGCCCCTCAAAAAAGATTTCGGTAAGTATATCGACGACCAGCTTGGCGGCGGTCTCAGTGCCGACCGCGAAAGCCGCACGGGAGGTAGCAGGGGTGGAGGTCATTGGGGAACCACGAGAAAACAGCGGAAAGCTCAAACTTGAGGAAGTTTCAGTTCGTAAGGTCGGGAGAATCTGCCACCGGCAGCGGCCGGCGGAGCTCGGTTCCATAGCCGCTCTGAAGTACCCCAATCATGGCTGATCTAGCCAGCCCCATTTCCAGCAGTTTATCGACCCTTGACGCAACGCCTTTCCACGACGTCATGCACCGGAACATACAGGAGCCTTCCACAGGCCAGCACTGCCGGTTTGAACCGCCAATGCACCGGTTTCTCCACCGGTGGTCCTACGGTTTTCCACACCTTGTCCACGGCGAAACGATCGCAATTTTCAAGGCCTGTTAGCCAATTCACCGCCGATTCACAGCGTTTGCTGATCGGCGCCGATGCGGGAACCGGGCGTTAAACCGGCGCATGCCAGGATCGGTGCCGTTAATAAATATAACAAGGGGGAATTGAAATGACCAAGATTACGGCAGTTATTGCAATCATGTGTGCGTTGTGCGCTTTCGTCAGCTATCCGTCGGCTGAGGAGCGCCATCAGTCCGCGATGGAGACGATCTCGCCGCTGGCGATGATGCAGATCGCGCGGGTGCTTCCGACCGAAGCCTACGACGCCATCTAACCATTGAGCAGGCGCGGCACCGGCAGCGGTGTTGCGCCCCTCACCCAAACAGCGCGCGGTGATCGCCCAGGATCACCTTGGCGGCGTTGTGGCCGGGGGCGCCGGTGACGCCGCCGCCGGGATGGGCGCCCGAGCCGCAATGGTAGAGGCCCTTCAGCGGCCCGCGGTAATCGGCATGGCCCAGCATCGGCCGCGCCGAGAACAACTGGTTCAGCGTCAGCGCGCCGTGAAAGATGTCGCCGCCGAGCAGACCGAACTGGCGCTCCAGATCGAGCGGCGACAGCACCTGCCGGCCGACGACACTTGCCGCAAAGCCCGGCGCATATTTGTCCACCGTCGCAATCATCAGGTCGGCCACTTCCTCCGCGTGGTCATCCCACGACGTTCCGTCCGGCAATTGCGGCGCGACGTGCTGGCAGAACAGGCTCGCGACATGCTGGCCGGGCGGGCAGAGCGAATCATCGAGCGTCGAGGGGATCAGCAGCTCAACCACCGGCTCGCGGCTCCAGCCGCGCTCGCGGGCGTCGTGCCAGGCGCGATCCATGTAATCGAGACTGGGGGCGAGGATGATCCCGGCCGTGAGATGATCGCCTTCGCCCGGCAGCGCCGTGAACGAGGGCAGGGCGCTCAGCGCCACATTCATCCGGAAGGTGCCGGAGCCGTTGCGCCAGTGGGTGATGCGATCGAGGAATTCCGGCGCCAGCGCTTCTCGTGGCACGAGGCGCGTGTAGAGCAATTTCGGATTGACGCCGGAGACGACGTATTTCGCGCGCACGGTCTCGCCATTGTCGAGGACGACACCAACCGCGCGGCCGCCTTCGACGATCACTTCGCGCACGCCGGCATCGAGTTCGATGTCGGCGCCATGGCCGCGCGCCGCGCGCGCCATCGCCTGCGTGATCGCGCCCATGCCGCCGATGGCGTGGCCCCACACGCCCTTCTTGCCGTTCACCTCGCCGAACGCATGGTGCAGCATCACATAGGCGGAGCCTGCCGCATACGGGCTGGCGTAGTTGCCGACGATGGCGTCGAAGCCGAACAGCGCTTTCACCAGGTCGCTCTCGAATCGCTCGTCCAGCATCTCGCCGGCCGAGCGCGTGAACAGATCGAGCAGGCTGCGCTGCTGTTCGAGCGACAGCTTTTTCAGGATGCTTGCGGTGCCGAGCGCGTTGAAAGTCTCGCGGATCGCGCCGAGGCTGAAGCCTTCGACGATGTTCGGCGGGGCGCGCAGCACCAGTTGCCGCAATACATCCGCAATGCCTTCCAGTTCGCGGCCGAACGCATCGAAGCGATCGGCGTCGCGCGGGCCCAATCTGGTCACCGAATCCCGGGTGCGGCCTTCGCCGGTGAGCAGATAGCTGCCATCGGGCGCGGGCAGGAAATTCTGCGCGCGGCGTTCAACGATGCGCAGGCCGTGCTCGGCCAGCTTCAAATCGGTGATGATCTGCGGGTTGAGCAGGCTGACGGTATAGGCTGCCACCGAATTGCGGAATCCCGGGTGGAATTCCTCGGTCACGGCGGCGCCGCCGACCACTTTGCGGCGCTCGACCAGCTTCACGCGCAGGCCGGCCATCGCGAGATAGGCCGCGCAGGTGAGGCCGTTATGCCCCGCACCGATGATGACGACGTCCGTTTCGTTCATGTGCGCTTCAAGAAAGTTTGATTAAGCCGGGCCGTTGCGTCGCCCATGTCCCCTCAATCCACCATTTTGCGGTTCCTTGCTAGCCTTGTTGCCATATGCTCCATTAAACGTCTCTGGCGCTTCCATGCCGGAATTCCGCCCTCCGGCGCCCGCCGGGTCCATGCCGGAGCTCTCATGAGCCTTTCTGAACCGTCCGCCGCCACGGACCTGTCGTCCGATTCCCGGAACCGGATGGTTCTGGTGGTCTACACCGCGGCGATCTTCGTCAGCGCGCTGCTGCTGTTCTCGGTGCAGCCGCTGTTTACCAAGATGGTGCTGCCGCGGCTCGGCGGCTCGCCGGCGGTGTGGTCGGTGGCGATGGTGTTCTTTCAGTCGCTGCTGCTCGGCGGCTATGCCTATGCGCATTTCCTGATGCAGCTCCGCAACCGCGCCGTCCCTGTGGCCGTGCATCTGGTGCTGCTGGTCGTTGCCATGCTGACGCTGCCGCTCTCGATCTCGAGCGGCTGGGGCGAGCCGCCGAGTTCGGGCTATGCGGTCTGGCTACTGGGTCTGTTTGCGGTGTCGATCGGGCTGCCGTTCTTTGCTCTCGCCGCCAACAACCCGCTGCTGCAGGCCTGGTTCGTCCGCACCGGCCATCCCAGCGGGCCGGATCCTTACTTTCTTTATGCGTCCTCGAACATCGGCAGTTTCCTGGCGCTGTTGTCCTATCCGGTGCTGCTGGAGCCGATGTTCACGCTGCGCACGCAAAACCTGATCTGGACCGGCGGGTATGGCCTGCTGATCGTGCTGATCGCAAGCTGCGGCATCATGCTGCTGCGCTCGCCGGCGAAAGCGGCCGAACTCAACATGCCCGCCGACGACATTAATGTGCCGGCGCCGTCGTGGATCCTGCGGGCCCGCTGGATATTCCTCGCTGCCGTACCCTCCGGCCTGCTGATCGCGGTGACCGCGCATATTTCGACCGACGTCGCCGCCGCGCCCCTGCTATGGGTGCTGCCGTTGTCGCTGTATCTGCTGACCTGGGTGCTGGTGTTTCAGTCGCGGCCGCTGCTGCCGCACAAATGGATGTTGCTGGCGCAGCCCTTGGCGATCGCCGGCGTCGTCGTGCTGCTCGCCTTTGGCGGTGAGCAGAATTTGCTGCTGACGCTCGGCGGGCACCAATTGTGTTTCTTCGTCATCGCGATGGCCTGCCATGGTGAACTGGCGCGGACGCGCCCGGCCGCCAAATATCTCACCGGCTTTTATGTCGCGCTGTCGTTCGGCGGCATGGTCGGCGGTCTCTTCGCAGGCCTGATCGCGCCCTTCACCTTTTCCTGGATCGCCGAATACCCGATCCTGCTGGCGCTGGCGGCATTGTGCCGGCCGACGGGCAACGAACGGTTGCCGCGCTGGAGCAATTGGTACTGGCCGCTCCTTGCGGCGCTGGCGGTAGCGCTGATCGCGCCGACCTGGTCGCCTGGCACGGTCATGCACTGGCTCGACGAGCGCCGGGTCTGGATGATCGGCGCGGTCGGAGTCCTTTCCGCCCTGCTGGCACTTGGCCTCAACGCCAGCCGCTGGAAGATCTTTGCCACCGTGGTGGTGGCGCTGGTGCTGCTGCGCGCTTACCCATCCGACGACGGCCGGGTGGAAACCGTGCGCAGCTTCTTCGGCGTCCACAAGATCGTGGTGACGTCGAACGGCCAGTATCATGTGCTGATGCATGGCACCACGATCCATGGCGCCGAAAAATTCAAGAACGATGATGGCACGCCGGTAACCGGCCGGCCCGAGCCGATCACCTATTACCACAAGGATGGCGGCATCGGGCAGGCGATCACGGCGGTGCGCGAGCGGAAAGGAGCGGCGCTGCGGGTTGCGGTGATCGGGCTTGGCTCCGGCACGCTGACCTGCGCCTCGTTGCCAGGCGAGGACTGGAAGTTCTTCGAGATCGACCAGACGATGGTCGATACCGCACGCGATCCGAAATATTTCACCTATATCAGCAAGTGCGAGCCGGACCTGAAGCCGGTGATCGGCGATGCGCGGCTGACCTTCGCGCGCGAGCCGAACGGTGTCTACGACCTGATCATCGTCGATGCCTATTCGTCGGATGCGATCCCGATTCATCTGGCGACCGAAGAGGCGATGGAGATCTACAAGGAAAAGCTCGCGCCGCAGGGTGTGGTCGCGATGCACGTCTCCAACCGGCATCTCGAGCTGTCCAGTGTCGTCGTCGGCATTGCGGATGCCAACGACCTGAAGAGCTGGGTCTACAGCGAGGATTCCGGCCGCGACGCTGAATACATCTTCTCGACCTCGGTGGTGGTGTCGGCGCGGCACGAGGCGGATGTTGGCGCGCTCGCCTCGTCGGACAAGTGGGCCGAGACCGAAGCCGAAGACCATCAGCGGGTCTGGACCGACGATTACTCCAACGTGCTGGGGGCCGTTTGGCGCCGGATGCGCGACGGCGACCAATAGGTGCGATAATTCGTTGCGGGTTTATGATTCGGCGCGCTTTCCAAACGAACGGAATTTCGTCATGGCCAATTTCACTCCGGTGTCGGCTGCGATCGGCGGGGCCCTGATAGGCTTTTCCGCCGTGCTGATGATGTTGCTGACCGGGCGGATCGCGGGCGTCAGCGGCATCTTCGCGGGGCTCCTGAATTTTCGCAGCGAGGACAAGGCCTGGCGGATTGCCTTCATCGCGGGGCTGATGCTGATTCCCGTCATTGCCGGATGGATCGGCTACGGCATGGCGCCGCCCAAGCTGCCGGCCAACTGGGCCGTCATCGTGGTGGCGGGATTATTGGTCGGCTTCGGCGCGCGGCTCGGCGGCGGCTGCACTTCCGGACACGGCATTTGCGGCATCGGACGGCTGTCGGTGCGCTCGATCGCGGCGACCATCGTCTTCATGGTGACAGCGGTGATCACCGTCGCCGTCACCCGCCACGTGCTGGGAGGCTGAGCCATGGAAATCATATCGCGGATCATCGCGCCGTTGTTGTGTGGTCTGATCTTCGGAGCCGGCTTGCTCGTCTCGGGAATGGTGCAGCCGACCAAAGTGCTCGCCTTCCTCGATATCTTTGGCGCGTGGGATCCAAGCCTGGCCGTGGTGATGGCGGCGGCATTGGCTGTCGCCACTCCCGGCTTCATGCTGACAAGGCAGCGCGCGCGGCCGGTGCTGGCCGGGCAGTATTTCCTGCCGGACAAATCGGAGATCGATGCGCCGCTGGTGCTGGGAGCAGGACTGTTCGGCGTAGGGTGGGGTCTCGTCGGATTGTGCCCAGGGCCGGCGCTGGAGAGCCTGGCGACGCTGTCGCCGGGCGTGGTTGTGTTCGTCGTGGCTATGGCCGGCGGGATGATTCTGCACGACAAATGGCCGGCGTCGCGGCCAATCGTTCCCCGCGACGCACCCGTTGTCCGTGCCGCGGACGGCTAAATCAATCCTGGTAGGTGAACAGCCCGCGCCGCTGGTAATAGGGTTGCGGCTGCTGCTGGTAGTAATAGCCCTGCGGCGCCGGCGCGTAGCCGCGGTTGTCATAATATTGCTGCTGCGGCTGCGGATAGACCTGGGCGCCGTAGAGGCGGCGGTCGCGCGGCGCCGGATAACGCGCCTCGCTGGAACTGCCATCGGCCGGATAGATATAGCCGTCGTCCGCGCGACCCTGCGGCGCCATTCCAGCCTGCGGCGCCATGCCGGGCTGCGGCGTGATCACGACGGGATCACCGGCGGCGTTGCTTTGCTGCTCATATTGCTGCGCCGGAGCACGGCGTGCGACGGCGTTGGTGCGCGGCCGCGGATTGCGCGCCAATGCCACCTGGGATGAGCCGGTCAGCGTCACCGTGGTGTTGAGCACGCCTTGCTCCTGCACCAGCGCATAGAGCTTCGCGGCGTTGTCGCGCGACAGCCGCACGCAGCCGTGCGACGCCGGGGAGCCGAGCCGGTTGACGGAATCGGTGCCGTGAATGGCGTGGCCGACCTTCGTGAAGAAGATCGAATGCGGCATCGGCGCCTCGTCGAATTCCTTGGAATAGTGATCCGCTTCCATGCGGAAGGCGCGGAAGCTGCCGTTCGGCGTTTCATACGAGGGAAGGCCGCTCGACACCGGCCAGCGATAGCGCTCGACGCCGTCGACGGCGACGGTCATCTGCTGGCTATCCTTGTCGACGGTGATGGCGACTTTGGCCTGCGCGGTGCTGGCCATGAACAGCACCAGGCAGGTAGCGGCAACGAGGAAGGAACGCATTTTACCTTTGGCCTCCAGGCCGTTTCACCAAAGCGCCATGAATGCAGGCGCCGCAGCTCTCCGTCCCCCAGCATCCAATATGCCCGGAATCCGGTCGCCGTTCCAGCGGCCTGCGGACCCATCGTTAATGCGCCCCACGGCGCAAACAAGGCGGAGAGGGGGCTGAATCCGGCTGATAGGGTTGACTTTTTCGCGAGCAGGCGGGCTCGAAGAGGCGAGCCCAGGATCTCGAGATCCCCGGTTCGCGCTAAGCGCGCCCGGGGATGACCCGCTTTCGCGGGTCAATTCTTCAACCGGTACCCCGTCCTGAAGATCCACCACACCATCACCATGCACACCGCGAGGAAGCCGAGCGTCATGCCGAGGCTCAGGGCGACGCTGACGTCGGCGATTTCGTAAAAGCTCCAGCGGAAGCCCGAGATCAGATAGACCACCGGATTGAGCAGCGTGATGGTGCGCCAGCCCGATGGCAGCATGCTCACCGAATAGAAGCTGCCGCCGAGGAAGGTCAGCGGCGTCACCACCAGCATCGGGATCATCTGCAGTTTTTCGAAACCGTCGGCCCAGATGCCGATGATGAAGCCGAACAGGCTGAAGGTCACCGCGGTCAGCACCAGGAAGGTCAGCATCCACCAGGGATGCATGATGTGCAGCGGCACGAACAAGGCGGCGGTGGCGAGGATGATCAGCCCGAGGATGATCGATTTGGTGGCGGCGGCGCCGACATAGCCCAGCACGATCTCGAAATACGACACCGGCGCCGACAGCAATTCATAGATCGTGCCGACGAATTTCGGGAAGTAGATGCCGAACGAGGCGTTCGCGATGCTCTGCGTCAGGACCGACAGCATCACCAGCCCCGGCACGATGAAGGTGCCGTAGCTGACGCCGTCGACCTCGGTGATGCGCGAGCCGATCGCGGCGCCGAACACCACGAAATACAGCGAGGTGGAAACGACCGGCGAGACGATGCTCTGCAGCAGCGTGCGCCAGGTGCGCGCCATTTCGAACAGGTAGATGGCTTGAACGGCGCGCCAGTTCATGGTGCCCTCACCAGGCTGACGAAGATGTCTTCGAGCGACGATTGCGTGGTGTCGAGGTCGGAGATGCGGATGCCGGCGTTGCGGAGGTCGCTCAAGAGACTGGTGATGCCGGTGCGGTCGCCCTTGGTGTCGTAATCATAGGTGATCTCGCGGCCGTCCTCGGACAGTTCGAGATTGTAGGCGGCCAGCGCTGGCGGGATCGCATCGACCTTGCTCTGCAGATACAGCTTGAGATGCTTCTTGCCGAGTTTTTGCATCAGCCCGGCCTTGTCCTCGACCAGGATGATCTCGCCCTTGTTGATGACGCCGATGCGGTCGGCCATCTCCTCGGCCTCTTCGATGTAATGCGTGGTCAGGATGATGGTGACGCCGGAGGCCTGCAGGGTGCGCACCACTTCCCACATGCCCTTGCGCAGTTCGACGTCGACACCCGCGGTCGGCTCGTCCAGGAACAGGATCTGCGGCTCGTGCGACAGCGCCTTCGCAATCATCACGCGGCGCTTCATGCCGCCGGAAAGCGTGATGATCTTTGCGTCCTTCTTGTCCCACAGCGACAGGTCCTTGAGCACCTTTTCGATATGGGCCGGATTCTTCGGCTTGCCGAACAGGCCGCGGCTGAAACTCACGGTTGCCCACACCGTTTCAAAGGAGTCGGTGTGCAGTTCCTGCGGCACCAGCCCGATCAGCGAGCGGGCGGCGCGGTAATCCTTGTTGATGTCGTGGCCGTCGACAGTGACGCGGCCTTCGCTCAAATTCGCGATGCCGCAGATGATTGATATCAGCGTGGTCTTGCCGGCGCCGTTCGGTCCCAGCAGCGCAAAAATCTCGCCGCGGCGGATATCCAGATTGATGCCGTTCAGCGCCTTGAAGCCCGAACCATAGGTCTTGGACAGGTTGGCGACGGAAATGATCGGGGACATGGAGAGCATGGTCGCAGTCTGATCTGAAATTGTGGCACGGCGCTGCGGCCGCGTTAGTGCGGGCGGGGGCAGCGGGAACTTTCAGATAGGAATGCGCTGTTCGTTTCGCAATCGGCGAATAGAATTATTATCTCTTGCTGGTGCTTTTTCTCTATTGCTTTTTCTTGGCCGGCTTTTTCGTAGCCGCGCCTTTTGCCGCCGCCGGCTCGGCCTGCTCGGGCACTTTCGCCAGTGTCATGATCTGGGTCTGCGCATTGACGGGTCCGTTGGGACGGGCGGGATCAAGCAGCTGTTCCTCACCCAGTCCGACCGACTGCAGCCGCTTCGCCGAGATCTTGAAGGTGTTGACCAGGATATCGCGGACCGCGTCGGCGCGGCGCTGGCTGAGGAAGACGTTGTGGTCGCGCCGGCCGGTCGATTCGACATGGCCGACGATCAGGAACGTGTAGTTCAGCAGTGCGGAATTGACCAGCGTATCGGCCAGCCGCCCGATGGTCTGATAGGATTCCGGCCGCACGATCGGGGTGTCGGTGTCGAACTGGATGTCGACATTGAAGCTCGGCAGCTTGTTCAGTTCGGGCGCGATCGGCGGCCTTTTGTTCGGCGGCGGCTCGTTCTTGCCCCTTAGTTTCGAGCGCTCGAGGACCAGCTGGCGCAGCGCGGGGATATCCAGCTCCAGCGGTGTTTCCAGCCCGCTGAGCCTGGTCGCGACGTCGTCCTGCGCCCGGTATCCGACATCGGCGATGGACTTGGTGCATCGCGCGCTCACGGTCGGCAACGCCAGCAGGCAATCAAGGGACTTGAAGACCTCGCGTCCCTTGCCGCCGCACTTCTTGACGACTTCGAACTCGCATTCCCGCCCGACGGTGGCGCGCGCCGCAATGCGTTTCTGGATCGCATCGAACGCCCGGGGATAATCGGTCTTGCACGCCGCCGACATCACGTCCTGGTTGCGGTAGAGGCACTCCTTCAGGCGGGTGGAGTCGATATTGACGCCGCGGCAATTGGCGGTGATGTCGGGGGCGCAGCTCTTGCCGAGGATGGCGGCCCCTTCGCCAAAGCTGATGGTCTGCGCCGACGCCAGCGACGGCGCCGTGAGCGCAAGGATCAGCAGGATGGATTTGCCCCGGAACATGGCTGCATCTCAACCGATGAATCCGCCGTTGGTCAAGGGCTTGGGCGAATGGAATGCCGTTCTGTCATGTTGTCCTTTGACCATCGTCTCTTCCTTCGCTCGGCAATTCGGCCCGGCGTGGTCCCTGGCTGGAATATGGGGCCGGGAGGTCGAGCCCGACCGGCCCGGGGTCTCTGTGTCTCTGTGATTCGGTCTCATATGTTGGACAGCGAGAGGATGTGAATCCGCATTCTCGCGGCGTGATACGCCCGAGGTTTGCGTCCGTTGGACCCTCCGAGCAATCAGAGGGC
Organism: Bradyrhizobium sp. AUGA SZCCT0169; assembly: GCF_018130085.1. Lineage (NCBI taxonomy): Bacteria > Pseudomonadati > Pseudomonadota > Alphaproteobacteria > Hyphomicrobiales > Nitrobacteraceae > Bradyrhizobium > Bradyrhizobium sp. AUGA SZCCT0169. The sequence continues at coordinate 14,925 of NZ_JAFCMC010000065.1, forward strand.
GCAGGGAATGCCGGGTGCGCGCTGCACCCGCGGTCTCGTGTGCGAATAGTGCAAAGAAAGCTGCACACGAGCATACAGGGCAGCGGAGGCACTCCGACATTCCCTGCGCAATGGCTTTACGGCTTATGCCGTGCTC
>NZ_JAFCMC010000066.1:0-14023 GCF_018130085.1 Bradyrhizobium sp. AUGA SZCCT0169
GGCGATCCGGTCGGCCGTCGCGTTGTCGAACGCGCGGCGGATGCCATTGGCGATCTGCTTGATCTGTTCCTGGCGAGAGGAATTGACCGGCTCTCGTTGGTAGGCGGGCTCGCGGATGCCATTACGCCTTGGCTGACGCCTGACCTGCGCGCCCGCCTGAAGTGTCCTGACGCGGATGCGGCGGCCGGCGCGTTACTGGTGGCACGACGGCGACTTGACCTACCTAAGAGAGAAACTGACCATGAAGAGGCTTCGCAGTTCCGCGTTTGATGGCGAATGGATCAACGAAATGGCCACCGAAGAAGTCGATCCCCGTTTTGCCGATCTTGATGCATGGTCGCTAACGTCAGCCATGGAAGCTATGTGGGAGGGCCAGCTTGCGGCAGTCGCAGCGATCGGCCATGCCCTTCCCGCGATCGCTGCGGCGACCGAAGCGGCCAAGGCGGCGCTGGGTGATCATGGACGCATTGTGTATATCGGAGCCGGCACCTCGGGCCGGGTGGCCGTTCAGGACGGCGCCGAGCTGATGCCGACCTTCGCCTGGCCCAGCGAGCGCGTCCGCTTCATCGTCGCCGGCGGAGACAGCGCGTTCGTCACCAGCATCGAGGGTGCCGAGGATGACGTCGACGATGCGGTCACGCAGATCAATGCCACGCGGCTCACACCGCACGACGCGGTGATCGCCGTGGCCGCCAGCGGGACAACGCCATTCACGGTCGCCGCCCTACAGCAGGCAAGCTCTTTCGGTGCAGTGACGATCGGTGTTGCCAACAATCCCGGCACCGCACTGCTGACGTCGGCAAAGTTTCCGATCCTGATCGAGACCGGCCGCGAACTAATCGCGGGCTCCACGCGGATGAAGGCGGGCACCGCGCAGAAGGTTGTGCTCAACCTGATCTCCTCAGGTATCATGCTGCGCCTTGGCCGGGTGTACCGTGGCATGATGGTGAACATGCAGCCGACCAATGCCAAGCTGAAGCGGCGCGCCGAGGCCATGGTGGCGCAAATCGCGCAATGTGATCCGTCGCATGCGGCACGCTGGCTTGAGCAGGCCGAGGGAGACATCAAGACGGCAGGCCTTCTGGCGCTGGGCGTCGACAGGGTTGATGCCGAGACCATTTTAAAAAGCTGTGACGGCAACCTGCGGCGAGTGTTTGCTGAACTCGCCAGGGATCATGACCGGCATCCCAAAGGAGGGGCTGCGCACAAGCAAGGCGGAGCCGTTGCGCCGTGACCACTTCCGCGATGGCGAGCGAAATCGGTGAAAGCGCAGATGTCGTCGCCAAAATTGTTCGTACCCGCTCCGCCACGCGCGACATCGCACAGCGAGTTGGGATTGGCTCAGTCCCCCTGTGCGTCGTATGCGGCCGGGGAAGCTCTGGGCATGCCGGAGTTTACTTAAGATATCTTATTGAGACGCGGCTTCGTCTCCCCGTTTCGCCCAGCGCCCCTTCGGTGATCACGGCATTTCGGACACGGTTGATGCTGCGCGATGCTCTGTTCATCGTCATTTCGCAATCCGGGCGCAGCCCGGATCTTGTCGCGGCGACCAAGTCGGCGCGCGCCGCGGGCGCCCGCACCATCGCCATCGTCAATGCGACGTCGTCGCCAGTGGCTGACGAAGCGGAATTCGTCATTCCGATCGACGCCGGCCAGGAGCACTCCGTCGCCGCGACCAAGACCGTGTTAGGCTCGATGGCAGCTGGCGCCGGACTTGTTGCCGAACTGGCGGAAGATCTTGCGCTTCGGTCAGCTCTCGACAGGCTGCCGGAGCGCCTGCACCGCGCACTTGCGCTCGACTGGCTCAAGATTGCCGATGATCTCGCCAAGGCATCAGCTGTGTTTGTGGCAGCGCGAGGCCTAGGCCTAGGCTCGGCGCGGGAGATCGCCCTCAAACTTTCGGAAGTCCTGCGCCTACCTTCCATTGGTCTGAGCGCTGCCGAGCTGCAGCATGGACCGCGCGCCGCGCTATCATGGCGCACGCCGGTTGTCATGATGCGCCTCATGGACGAAACGGCGGCCTCGGTCGACGCCCTGACAGAGGAACTGCGAAAGCAAAAGGTCGCGCTACATCTATGCGGCGGACCGCATGGCTCGCTGTCCTGGTTGGCCGAGGATGATCCCGCCACCGACCCGATCACCATGCTCATTCCGGCTTATCGAATGATCGAACACACAGCCCGCGCTTCCGGATTTAACCCGGATCGCCCCCCTCGCCTGAGCAAGATTACCCAGACGTTTTGACAGCTCACTAATCGCTGGTTGCCGGGCCGAAAGCTGGAGCACGTTTCGCAACCGCGAGCCATCTCACCAAAACGCAACGCGGTAGCGACTTGGCGTCCAAAAAATCAAAGCGATGGTGTTGATCAAAAGCGAAGTTAAGTTTGACGAACAACTCTCGTGCAGGACGATTTCATAGCTCCCAAAAGCAGCTTCGCAAACACGATGCGTCCGCTGGATCAAGACTCGATCGGTCGCCCCGGCGGTCTGAAGTAGCTCGTTTAAAGAAAGAGGCGTGATCTTGGCGTGCGTCGCTTTTCGATGGCACGCGAAACGTGCATGTTTTCAGGCGGTTAGATGAGCCATACCGTAATTATACCCACCGGTCGTTAAGACTAACCTCGAAGATTGACGGTAGGCTTCCACAAAACAGCGAACGCACCGTTCTCCCGGTTGGGGTATTTCCGGCGCCATTTCCACTGAACATCAATGGGGGACACTATGAAATGGATTCTGAATCTTCGGATCGGGACAAAGCTCGCCCTCGCGTCCGTAGCCGCCGCACTGCTGGTAGGATCAATGATCGCCAGCCAGCTGATTGGCAATAGTGCTATCAAGAGCACGTACAAGAGTGCCCTTGAGCAACAGATCATCGCGCGCGATGCCATCGATGCAAAAGCTTCGATCCGCGGTATGCAAACGGGGACTCGGGATCTTAGGCTCGCCACCACGCCGATGGATCTTCAGAAAGCTAACGAGTATTTGAGCGCGCGGCTGAAGTCGATGCTGACGTACGCCGATGAGATGCTTAAACTATCGCACTCCGCGGATAATCGGGCACGCATAGAGCACCTCAAGGCGAAAGCTGGCGATTATTTCAAGGGGGCGCAGCAAATCGCAGCGCTGCGGAAGGAAGCGATTGGAGCAGGTACAGCGGGATCGCCTGATGGGGTCCAGAAGATCGCCAAACTGAACGATGAGGCGGTGCGCATAGCCCGAGAAGTAACCCTGCCGATCGCCGCCGAATTGGAACAGGTTGCCAACCAAGTGGCTGATTTCGCCAAACACAGGGTTCAAGAAGAAAATGCGGAAGCGGCTCGCGAGATGGTAGCTGCCGAGCGCGTTTGCCTAGCTGTCGGCATCTGCGCAATGCTCATGCTGCTTGGCACGTGGCTGTTCTCCTTTATGACCATTGTAAGGCCCATGCGTGCCTTGACGGCTGCGATGGATGAACTCGCCGGGGGCAACTTCGCCGTGGTACTTCCTGGCCTCGGCCGCAAGGACGAGGTCGGCGGCATTGCCGGTGCAGTCGAGAAATTCAAGGTCGTCGCGGAGCAGAAGGCGCGCGACGAAGCGGAGACCAAGCGAAGGCAGGACGAGATCGCGGTGCAGCAGCGCAAGACGGACATGGTCAAGCTTGCAGATCAGTTCGAAAGCGCGGTTGGCGAAATCGTCGAAGCGGTTTCCTCGGCCTCCACAGAGCTTGAAGCATCAGCGGTGACGCTTACCGCCACCGCCGAACGTTCGCAGGAACTAACAACCACGGTCGCTGCCGCCTCCGGCCAAGCCTCGGCTAATGTCCAGTCGGTCGCCTCAGCAACGGAGGAGTTATCTTCCTCCGTTACCGAAATCAGCCGGCAGGTGCAGGAATCCGCACGGATTGCCAATGAAGCTGTGGACCAGGCCCGCGTTACTAATGACCGCGTGGGCGAGCTGTCAAAGGCGGCGGGCCGGATCGGTGACGTTGTTGATCTCATCAACACCATCGCAGGTCAAACCAACCTGCTCGCGCTCAACGCCACTATCGAAGCCGCGCGCGCCGGTGACGCTGGCCGCGGTTTTGCGGTGGTGGCTTCCGAGGTCAAGGCGTTGGCTGAGCAGACAGCCAAGGCTACGGGCGAGATCAGCCAACAGATCGCCGGCATCCAGGGTGCAACGGAAGAGTCCGTTACCGCCATCAAAGAGATTAGCTGCACCATTGAGAGACTGTCGGAAATATCCTCGACCATCGCGGCTGCAGTTGAGGAACAGGGGGCAGCTACGCAGGAAATTTCTAGAAACGTCCAACAGGCCGCGCAGGGAACCCAACAGGTTTCGGCAAACATCACCGATGTTCAGCGGGGTGCAGGTGAGACTGGCTCTGCCTCCTCTCAAGTGTTGTCGGCCGCTCAAATGCTGTCAGGCGACAGCAATCGTCTGAAAGTCGAAGTCTCCAAATTCCTTAGTTCGGTTCGCGCAGTATGAAGTAGGCAGGGCACGGGACTCTGTTGTGAGAGAGCTGTCGAGTGCGACTGCGACGCACTCGCCCCAAGGTAAACGGCTCTGAATGACATCGAAGTCCGAACCGGTCCTTTGCATGTTGAGACGGCGGGTTCTGGGGTTCACCGTCGGCTGATCCATCTGTGGGGTGACCTGCCCGTCGTGGTCGGCTGACTTGGAGCCGTGCTCTGGCACCGATGTCCGTAATCTTGCGATCGTTGGCATCCTGATGGTCAGTGCGATCCTTGTCTATTGGTTCGTCGGAAGAACGGACCGCGTGATATACATCGGACCGGAGAGGGCCAAGTCCCGGTGGACAATCAGGTCCCTCTCAAGACCGAGCGCCAGGAAACTATCTCATCGAGCGCAACGAGACTTACCGCGCCATGAAAAATCGGTTGCCGATACGATCTGAATTACGCTCCCACATTCCGCCGTACCGAGGTGGAACTACCTCAAGGCAGGCCAAGCATATCCGGAGCGTCACCCTAGTGAATTGTCCCTAAAGCGAACCCTTGCGAAGTTTGAGGCCGGGCGGGGTCTCTTCGCCCAGCCCGAACTCTGGATACTTCAACGAGATTCCTGTCCTCCTGTGGTCTCGATCGAGGCTAGGTCTAAGACGCGAGTGGTGCTATCGTCCGCGGCCCTGGGTCAAGATCGAGAACCGGAAACATCCGACGTTTTCCCGTTCTCGTTCGGATCCAAGCGGAACGGATATGCGCGCGCGATGAACTCGCGCAAGCTGCCGAGGCGCGCATATTGATTGTGATTACCGACGGCGCTTCCTCGACGATGCCATTGATTCAGCCTGCCTCAACTTCCGCGCGAAACGCCTCCGGGAACGCATTCGGCAAATACTCGGCCCGGAGCAAATCCGGCGTTAGACGCCGCGATCGCCCAACGTCGATCGGCCCGACTGAGCACAATCGATACGGCCGCAGACATCCGCGATGGCTGCCCGCCATCCGGCGTCTTTTTGGTGGGGATCGACACGCCGACCTCGACAGCGGGATCAGGAAAGCGCTGCCGATTAGGTCAGCTATATGTCTCGCTTCGAGCGTGTCGACGTTGCAAAAGAGCGCGTCCGCCTGGCTTGCGACCCGGACCGCCTTGCGAGTCATGATCGACTTGTTCAGGGGGAACGCCGCGCCGGAGCTCCTCGGCAATCTCGGCCTTTGGCTTTTTCAGCTCGACGTCCTGCAGGGTCGAATTCAGTATCGGGTTGAGATTGCGGCCCTCTACCTTGTCGAGTCGATGTAGGCGTTGCGCCCGAAACCCACGCGCGCGTTCTACTCGGCCGTAATCGAGCCCGTCCCCGAAAATCCGATAATCGTCGCCGAAAGCCGGTTAAGTTCGGCGGTCATGTCGGAGCGCGATGGGTCGATTAGTGCGATCGGGATGTGTGATGTCGGGGTCTGCGGCCAGTGCCGGGGCGGTCGAAAGATACGCGCCCGCGAGCGACAGCGACGCCAGATATTTGATCATTGTTTCCTCCTCCTGTTCGTTCCCCGCGACTGGTCATGAGCGCCGCAAAACGCCTAGTTTGACATGTTATAACATTTGAGCAAATGTCCTAACTTAACCGGCAAAAGCCGGAGCCAGGGAGGACGGAAATGGTGTCATTCAGGCCAACACGGCGGACTTTCCTCAAGACGGGCACGGCAGCGCTGATCGGCCTCGGGCCCGCGGTATTACTACGGCAGGCCACGGCGCAGGAGGCCGACCTCGCGCCCTACAAAGCGGCCAAGATCGACTGGCAGCAGGCATCCGGCGAAACCATCACGGTTGCAGTTATCCCAGCGAGCTATTTTGAAAACCTGATCACGGTCGCGCCGCAGTTCAAGACGCTGACCGGAATCGACGTTCGCTTCGAGAAAATTCCGCCGGCGCAGATCCGGCAGAAGGCCGTCATCGACCTCACCTCGAAGACCGGCACCTATGCCACCCATGCCGCCGACCCCATGTACTATTCGCTCTATGCCGCGAACAAATGGGTCGAGCCGCTCGACAGTTACCTCAACGACAAATCACTGACCGATGCCGACTGGTTCAAATTCGACGACATCATTCCGGCCTGGCGCGCCGCCGACAGCGTCGATGGCAAGCTCTATGGCGTGCCCTACGACGGCGAAGTCACCATCCAAGTCTACCGCAAGGATCTCTACGACGCGAAGGGCCTGAAACCCGCCGACGACTTGGCGGCGTTCGTCTCGAACGCCGCGGCGCTGAACACGCCCAACGATCGCGTCTGGGGAACGGCGCTTCGCGGCGTCGCCGGCGCGGGGCAGAATATGTACATCTATCCCTCGATCTTCCGCGAGTTCGGCGGCGAATGGTTCAAGGGCGGCAAGCTGACGGTAAACGGACCTGAAGCCGAACAGGCGCTGTCCTGGTATGTCGATCTGATGCGCAAGTCCGCACCAACGGCCGCGGCCAACTGGAACTGGCCCGATATTGCGGATGCCTTCTCACAAGGCACGCTCGCAAGCTACATCGACGCCCACTCCTCGGCTTCCGTGATCAACAACCCCGAGAAGTCGAAGGTGATCGGCAAGGTCGGTTATGCCCGTTGGCCGAAGGGACCCTCCGGCAAGCGCGTGAGCTCGATCTGGAACTGGGGTTTCCCGATCAATGCCGCGCAGACCGAAAAGAAGAAGAAAGCAACCTGGCTGTTCATCCAGTGGGCTGCGAGCGCGGAAACCCAGGCACGCACGGCGCACCGTTTCGCCGGACCCACCAAGCGCTCGGGCGTCAACCGGACCTCGATCTGGAAGGACGCTGAATACGTCAAGCTGATGAGCGGCTTTGGCGAAAATTTCGTCGAGGCAACAATGGCCACGCTGCAGGGCGACACCGACGTCGACTGGCGTCCGCGGGTGCCGCAATGGCCGGCGATCGGCGACACCATGGCGACCGCCATCCAGTCGGCGCTGTCGGGACAGGCCACCGTCAAGGCGGCGCTCGACGACGCCCAGCGCCGCGTCGAACCAATGATGCGGGGCTGACCGGGTGAAGCCGGCAACCGCGACGGCAGGCATCGCGACCGGGACCGCCGCAAGCGATCTCGGCCGCGTGCTGGCGCAGCGTGAGCGCCGGTTCGCGGCCGCATTGCTGGCGCCGGCCTTCATGGCGTTGCTGGCAACCACGACATTTCCGCTTCTGTTCCTGATCGGAACCAGCGCGTTCCGGATGGACCTAGCTATGCCATTCGCCGATGGCTTTGTCGGACTGGAAAACTATCGCACGCTGCTGACCGACGATCGGTTCTGGTCGTCGCTGCTGGTCAGTCTGGTCTATACCGGCGCCACCGTCGTGCTGCAGGTCGCGCTGGGATTGGCGCTGGCGCTGCTGGTGATGGACATGAAGCGCGGCCAGGGCTGGTTTCGCGTCGTCGCCATTCTGCCGGTCGTTCTTTCCCCGGCGGTGGTCGGCATGATCTGGCGTACCTTCATGCTGGCGCCTGAATTCGGCATCGTCGACTACCTCGCCATCAATGCCGGTCTTGGCAGCAAGAACTGGCTCGGCGATCCCCTGCTCGCGATGATCTCGGTGATCGTGATCCACACCTGGCAGTGGACGCCCTTTGCGTTCATGGTGCTGCTGGCCAGCCTCGCTTCGCTCCCGGAAGACATCTACGAAGCCGCACGGCTCGACCGCGCCAGCGCATGGCAGCGCTTCCGGCGCATTACGCTACCCCTGCTCCGCCCTGCTATCGTCATGGTCGTGATCATGCGGACCATGGTCGCCCTGACAGCGTTCGCCGCGATCTTCACCGTGACAGGCGGTGGTCCGGGCACCGCAACGGAAATTCTGAACCTCTACGCCTACCGGAAGTCCTTTACCGAATTGTCGATCGGTTACGGCTCCGCGCTTGCCGTCGCGCTGCTAATCGTGACCCTGCTGATCTCCGGCGTTCTGTTCGCACTGCGGAGAGCAAAATGACGGCGAAACGCTTCCGCTTCGTCGCGACCATGATCATCACGCTGATCTTCCTGCTGGCGTGGGTGTTCCCCATCGTCTGGAGCGTGCTGAACTCGCTCAAGACCGATCAGGATGTATTGGCCTATCCGCCGAAGCTGATCTTCCAGCCGACGCTTGAAGCCTATCGCGACGTGTTGTTCGGCTCGGGATCGATCCTGCCGAACCTGATCTCCAGCTTCGTCATCTCGATCGGAACTACCGTCATCACCATGCTGATGGCGGTGCCGGCCGCCTATGCGCTGGCGCGCCTGCGCTTTCGCGGCAAGAAATTCGCCGGCTTCTATGTGCTCGCCACCCAGATGCTGCCGCCGGTCGGCATCATTATTCCTTACTTCCTGATCCTGCGGAATATCGGTTGGATCGACACCTACCAGGGCATCATCCTGATCTATTTGTCATTCTCGCTGCCGTTCGCGATATGGCTGCTCGTGTCCTATTTCGAGGACATTCCCTTCGAGATGGAGGAAGCCGCCTATCTCGACGGCGCCAGCCGGATGCGGACGCTGTGGCGGATCATCATTCCGCAGGTGCGCGGCGGCATCGCGGTCACCATCGTATTCGTATTCCTCAATGCCTGGAACGAATTTCTGTTCGCGGTCGTCCTGAGCGGCAACACCGTGCGGCCAGTCACCGTCGCGATGTTCAATTTCGTGTCGGTCGAACAGACCCTGTGGGCCAAGCTCGCGGCGGTCTCGGTGCTGGCGATGCTGCCCGTGGTCATCCTCGGCATCATCGCCCAGAAGAATATCGTCAAGGGCCTCACGGTTGGCGCCGTCAAGGGCGGAGGCCGCCGATGACCGGTCGAGGTCAGGTACGTTTCGAAGACATCGTCAAGATGCACGGCGAGTTCAGCGCATTGAAGGGCGTGTCGTTCGACATCGAGCCCGGCGAATTCTTTGCGCTGCTCGGCCCATCCGGCTCGGGCAAGAGCACGACGCTGCGGATTCTGGCCGGCCTGGATGCGCCGACCTCGGGCCGCGTCTTCATCGACGGGCGGGACATCACGGCCACGGATGCGCGCGACCGCGACATTGCCATGGTGTTTCAGAGCTACGCGCTGTACCCGCACATGAGCGTGTACGAAAACATCGCCTTTCCGCTGGAAATGGCCAAGCTTCCGGTGGCCGAGATCGACGTTGCGGTGAAGGATGCCGCGCGTAAGGTCAAGATCGAGCATCTGCTCGATCGCAAACCCGGCCAGTTGTCGGGCGGCCAGCAGCAGCGCTGTGCGCTGGCGCGTGCCATCGTTCGCAAGGCACGCCTGTTCCTGCTCGATGAACCCCTCTCCAACCTCGACGCCAAATTGCGCATGGAAACCCGCGCCGAGCTGAAGAAATTGCAACGCTCGCTCGGCGTCACGGCTGTGTACGTGACCCATGATCAGGAAGAGGCCATGACGCTGGCCGACCGCATGGCGGTGTTCATGGCCGGCGAAATCCAACAGGTCGGCCGCCCGGCCGAAATCTTCGCAAAACCCAATTCGATCGATGTCGCCGCCTTCATCGGCAGCCCGCCGATGAACCTGTTGCCGGCCCGCCTTGCCGATGGCGACGTCATCATCGCCGGTCACCGCCTGAAGACCGCGATGCAGGCCGCCGGCGAGCGCGACGTCGTCGTCGGCATTCGTCCCGGCGCGCTGCGGATCGCGCCGGACGGACTCAAAGCCCGGGTCGAGCTGATCGAAGATCTCGGCGATACCAAGGTGCTCGACCTCGATTGCGCGGGAACCGCGATGCGGATTCGCGTCGGCGACGAAAGCGTCCCGCCCGAAGGCGCGGTGATTTCGATCGCCGCCCGCCCGCAAGACATTCATCTGTTCGACCCGGCCACGAGAAGGCGACTGTAAAATGCCCGCGCGCATCCGCAAAAAGGCCGAGACCATCCACGATGCCGCGTCCTCGGCTGCGGCCACTTCCCTGCCGCTGCACATTCAGGTTCGCGAGACCATTCGCCGCCAGGTCAAGGATGGCGAACTGATCGACAAGACCGGCCGCCTGATGACCGAAGCCGAGCTCGGCCGGCATTTTGGCGTCAGCCGCATCACTATTCGCAACGCCATCTCGCCGCTGGTGAACGAAGGCATGTTCGCCCGCGCCCGGGGCCGCGGCACCTTCCTGCGCTCCAACCAGCCGGAAAACTGGGTCGGAAAGTTGATGGGCTTTTCGGAGACCATCCGCGACGCCGGCTATCAGGCCGGCGCGAAGGTCCTGCAACAGGGTATGACCAATCGCCACGATGCCGGCGTCCGCGACCAATTGAAGGAACGCGCGGTCTGGCAACTCAAGCGCCTGCGTCTCGCCGACGATATCCCGATTGCCATCGAGCACGCCTTCTATCCGCCGGATATCGGCCTGGAACTCGAGAAGCGCGACCTGACTTCGATCATCATGTACAGCGTTTTCGAGGACGAACTCGGACACGCCATCAAGGAAGCCAACCAGACGATCGGCGCGTCGCTTGCCGACACGACCAGCGCCAAGCTGCTGGGCGTCAAGGTCGGCAGCCCGCTGCTGTCGATGGAACGCCTGACCCTGAGCAAGGACGAGCGTCCGCTCGAACTGCTGCGCTCGGTCTATCTGCCCGACTATTTCCGCCTCAGCATCAACCTGACGAGGCGTCATGCCTAACCACCCTCTCCCGCCACTTTGCACGAAGGACCAATAACCATGGCAAATGGTAAAACATCAGACAGCCCCAACATCCTGATCATTCTCAATGATGACATGGGATTTTCCGATATCGGCTGTTACGGCGGCGAAATCCAGACTCCCAACCTGGACCGGCTGGCGGCCAATGGCCTGCGCTATTCGCAGTTTTACAACACCGCCCGCTGCAGCCCGTCGCGTGCCTCGCTGCTGACCGGGCTTCATCCGCATCAGACCGGGATCGGCATCCTGACCTACAGCAACGGACCGGAGGGCTATGCCGGCAATCTGAACAAGAGTTGCGTCACCGTTGCCGAGGTTCTGAAGCAGAACAACTACATGACCTATCTCAGCGGCAAGTGGCACATTTCGTCCAGCCTGACCGAGCCGACCGATGCATGGCCGTTGCAGCGCGGCTTTGACTATTTCTTCGGCACCATTATCGGCGCCGGTAGCTTTTACCATCCGAATACGCTGACCCGCGGCAACGACAATATCGAGCACGAGGCCGAGAACGATCCTTCGTTCTTCTATACCGATGCCATTAGCGATCAGGCTGTCGCCTATATCAGGCAACATAGGCAGACGAGCCCAGGCACGCCTTTCTTCCAATATGTCGCCTACACGGCGCCGCACTGGCCGCTGCATGCCCATGACGAGGACATCGCCAAATACAAAGGCAGGTTCGATGCGGGCTGGGACGAACTGCGCGAGCAACGGCTGAAGCGCCTGGTCGATGACGGCATCATTCATCCGAACTGGCAATTGACCGATCGCGATCCAACCCAGCCACCGTGGACCAAGGCCGAGCACCGCGAATGGACTTTGCGCTGCATGGAGGTATATGCCGCACAAATCGACCGCATGGACCAGGGCATCGGCCGCATCATTGCTGCCCTGGAAGAGACCAGTCAGCTCGACAACACCCTGCTGATCTTCCTGTCGGACAACGGCGCCTGCGCCGAAGATATTCCGCAGGGCGTCACCGCGCGTGAACTGGTCGATCAGTTGATGATCGCCAAGGCCAAAACCCGCAAGGGCGAGCCGGTTCGCCTCGGCAACGACCCTTCGCTGATGCCGGGCGCCGAGGATACCTATCAGAGTTACGGAACCGCTTGGGCCAATTTGTCGAATACGCCATTCCGGCTCTACAAGCACTGGATCCATGAAGGCGGCATTGCGACGCCCTTCATCGTGCACTGGCCACGCGGCATCAAGGAGAAAGGCGGCTTGCGCCACAATCCGAGCCAACTGCCCGATATCATGGCGACCATCGTCGACGTGACCGGCTCGACCTACCCCAGGGAATACAACGGCAACACCATCGTGCCCTGCGAAGGCGAAAGCCTGGTGCCATCGTTTGCTTCCGCCTATGGCGGTCGCGGTCCGCTGTTCTGGGAGCACGAGGGCAACGCCGCGGTCCGTATTGGAAAATGGAAGCTGGTACGAAAATATCCGGGGACGTGGGAACTCTATGATATGGAGACCGACCGCACCGAGATGCGCGACCTCGCCGCGCAACATCCGGATCGTGTCCGCGACATGACTGAGCAGTATCATGCCTGGGCCAAACGTTGCGGCGTCATCCCGCGCGAAAAGATTCTGGAATTGATGAAGGCGGAAGGCGGGACCGCCTTCTGGGAAGAAGAGAAGCAGAAGTAACGTGTAACTGGCAACCCGAGCTGCGGAGCGCGATACCCATCGCTGAATTCCGAAATGGATAAGCATAATCCTGGTTGCTGCACGCAGGGCCCTGCCGACGATCCGTCGGCAGCGACAGGCTCTGTTGCGCCAACATCTCGGATTGAGCCGAGCCGAACCGTCGTCCCTCGCCGCTGGAGCCCTCCAATCGGTGGCACCTTCCTGATGGGATCGGAAGACAGTCGGTTTCCTGATGACGGCGAAGGTCCGGTCCGGCAGGTCACCGTCAGCGAATTTGAGATTGCGTGCTTTGCGGTCAGCAATCTGCAGTTCGGTGATTTCGTCCGCGCCACCGGATACACAACGGACGCGGAACGGTATGGCTGGAGCTTTGTCTTCGCTGGCTTTCTGCCTGAGAATTTCAAGCGACAGATCGGTAGCCGGGTCGCCGATACGCCATGGTGGATCCCGGTGCCGCACGCTTATTGGGCGCAGCCCGAGGGACCGCCGAGCACGGTCCTAGATCGTCTCGATCATCCGGTGGTGCACGCCTCTTGGAACGACGCCATCGCCTACTGTCAATGGTCGGGGACGCGCCTGCCGACCGAAGCCGAATGGGAAATGGCCGCGCGCGGCGGCCTGAAGCAGTCGACTTATCCCTGGGGCGACGAGGTGACACCTGCAGGCGAACACCGCTGCAACATCTGGCAAGGCGACTTTCCCAATCACAACACTGCCGGCGATGGTTACGCCGGAACCGCACCCGTCCACGCTTTTGCTGCCAATGGCTACGGCCTGCACAACGCGGCTGGAAACGTCTGGGAATGGTGCGCGGATTACTTCTCGCCCCGATATCACCGCATCACTGCGGCGCGCGATCCGTTACAGAGTGATCCATCGCTCAATCGCTCACTGCGTGGTGGCTCATTTCTTTGCCACGAATCATATTGCAATCGCTATCGCGTCGCGGCGCGCAGTTCCAACACGTCAGAAAGTTCGTCCAGCAATGTCGGTTTTCGGGTCGTTAAGCTTCGGAGCGAGCAGCGGAAATGATGACGCGTGTCGCCGCGATCGGTTGAACCCAACGCGGGCCGACTTGTCGAACACCGGAATGTGCGGCTCGATCGCGCGCTCGTTGACCAGCCACCCCAGCATCTCGGCTGAGCCGTAAGCACTGTCGGCGGCCAGGCGCTCGCAATCCGTCATGAGCGGCCAGTCGCAAATCGAATAATAACGAGTCTGCTTTTCACTCAGAAGCGGCCATCGCCCGCCCTGAT
>NZ_JAFCMC010000067.1:0-13298 GCF_018130085.1 Bradyrhizobium sp. AUGA SZCCT0169
AACACGTTCGCCTTGTCCTACGCCGAGCGGAACGTTACCGCCCCGCGCACCGAGCTCGGACTTCGCGCGGACACCTCCTTCGCGGCCACCGATGCCGTGGTCACGCTGCGCGGCCGCGCCGCCTGGGCCCACAACTTCAACACCGACCGCAGCGTCAGCGCGATCTTCCAGACGCTGCCCGCCTCTTCCTTCGTCGTCAACGGCGCCGCGCAGGCGCGGAACAGCGCACTGGTGGGCGCGTCCGCCGAAGCGAAATGGCCGAACGACTTCTCGGTGGCGGCAAGCTTCGAGGGCGAGTTCTCAGACGTCACCGACAGCTACGCCGGCAAGGGCATCGTCCGCTATCAGTGGTAAGGCGGCGGCTCGCAGTAAGTCACTCGGCGCGGGTCAATTCGGCCCGAGCACGGAAGCCGCGACTTTAGCGGGCACCACATATTCGATCTGCACCTTCTTGCGTTCGGCATCCCGGCGTGCCTGCAGCCAGCCTGGAAACCACATCGCGATCGCGGGGAATATCAACACCAGGACCACGCAGAGAACCTGGATGACCATGAAGTCCGCCATGCCGCGGTAGATCAACCGCAGATTCCATTCCCTCACGACCTGCTTGAGATAATAGGCCGACATCGCGACGGGTGGAGACAGGAACGCCGTCTGCAGGACGACCGCGACGATGCAGCCGAACCACACCATGTCGTAGCCGAGGCCCTTGGCCACCGGCGCGAGCATGGGAAGAAAAATAAACACGATCGCCGGCCATTCGAACGGCCAGCCGAGCAGGAATATCAGGGTCAGCAGCAGCGTCATGGTGCCCCAAGCCGGCAACGGCGAGGCAAGCAGGGCATTGGTCATCCAGCTGGCGGTGCCGAGCCACGCGAACACCGCACCGAACACGTTGGAGGCGACGGCGAGCAGCAGCACCATGCTGGTGGTCGCCATCGTGCTGTAGCAAGCCTGCAGCAAACCGCTCCATGTGAATTTGCCGTAGAGGATGACCAGAAGGATGGCGCCGAGCGCGCCGAGTGCCGCCGCCTCCGCCGCCGTCGTGATGCCGGCCAGGATCGCACCCAGCGTGACAATGGTCAGCACCGTCACCGGAACAAGGCCGACCAGGCACTCCCACAGCACGATCTTCATCGATTCCGGTCGGTCCTCGAGTGGCACCGGCGGACCGAGCTTCGGATTGAAATGACAGCGGATCAGCGTGTAGGCGATGAACATGCCGGACAGCAGGAAGCCCGGGCCGAACGCGGCCGCGTACAAATCGATGATTGAGATGTCGAGCACGGGCGCCATCACGACCAGCATCACCGACGGCGGAATCAGGATGCCAAGCGTGCCGCCGGCCGCGATCGCGCCCGCCGACATGCGCACGTCGTAGCCGGAGCGGATCATCATCGGCCCAGCCATGATGCCGAGCAGCGCCACCGTCGCGCCCACGGTTCCGGCAGCGATGCCGAACAGCGTCGCGGTAACGATGACGACCACGTAAAGCGCGCCCTTCAGCGGCGCAAACAGATCGCGGAACGCCCTGAACAGTCGTTCCATCAGCCCGGCCTGATCGCAGATGAAGCCCATCAGGATGAACATGGGCACCGCGACCAGTTCGTCCTGCTTCATGATGCCGATGGTCTGCAGGTAGGCGAGGTTGAGCACCCGCGGCCCCATGCCGATGTAGCCGAACACGCCTGCGAGAAACAAAAGCGTGAAGCTGATCGGCAGACCGATGAAGATCGCCCCCAGCATCACCAGCAGCATGAATAGGCCAAGCAGCTCGAGTCCGGTCATATCTCGATCTTTTCCTTGTGCTCGAACTCGCGCCCGAACTGGAGTTGGTACCAGCACTTCAGTACTTCGGAGATGCCCTGAACCATGAGAAGGACCGCCGCCAGCGGGATGGTGGCCCGGAACGGCCACATGATCACGCGCCACACGCTTTCCTGCGACCTCTCGCCGGTGTCAAAGGAATGCAACGCGGCATCGTAGCTGACCACCATGAAGGTGATCATGACCGGGTAGAACAGCAGGATGTAGGAGATCATGTCGATGATCCCCTTGATGCGTTCCGAAAAATTTTCCCAGTAGATATCGGTTCGAACGTGCGCGCCCTTGTAGAGCGCATATCCGCAGGCGAGCATGAAGGCTGAGCCGTTGGCCATGAAGCTCGACTCGTAAACCCACGCGGTCGGGGCATTGAACCCGTAACGCATCACGACCTCGTAGGTGATCGTCACCACGAGGAACAGCATCGTCAGGGAGATGAGTTTGCCGGTGACGTCCGAGAACCGGTCAATGGCTCGAATGATCGTATAGAAGGCGTGTGGAAACTCACTTCCCACGCCAGCCGGATACGAGGCTCCGCCGTCAGTCGACATCATGATCCCCCTTGGAAAGCAACTGGCGCCTGTCAATGACGCCAGTTGCGCGCGCGAAAGCGGATCACTTCTTCTGCAGATAGACCTTGTCCTTCCAGTAGTACTCGCCGGCGAAATTATAAGGCGGGAACCAGGAAAGCTTGAACGGGACGATCTTCTCGGCGTAGGCCTTCTGACTGTCCATCGCCTTCTTGTAGAAGGGGTTCTTGGCGGCGTACTCGGCCTGGATCTTCTCCCACTCGTCGAGGAAGTTCTTCAGGACGTCATCCGGCGTGCGATGCAACTGGACGCCCATCTTGAGGAGGTCCTGGCAGGCCTGCGCGGTCTCGCGATTGAAGGAGAAATTGCGCTGCGTCGTGGCGTAGACGCTGGCAACCTTGATGATCTCCTGCAGATCCGGCGTCAGTTTCTTCCAGACATCGCCGTTGATCATCAACTGGCCGCCGGTGACCGGCTCGTGCATGCCAGGGGTGTAGTAGTGCTTCGCGACCTGGTGCAGACCGAGCTTCTTGTCTTCCTCGCAGTTGATCCATTCAGCGCCTTCGATCACGCCGCGCTCCATCGCCGGAACGATCTCGCCGCCCGGTATGGTGACGACCGACACGCCAAGCCGGCCGTAGGTCTCCGCGCCGATGCCGTAGATGCGATACTTCATCCCCTTGAGGTCGGCGAGGCTGTTGATCTCTTTCTTGAACCAGCCCATGCCTTGCGGATAATCGGTCGGAATCGGGAAGCCCACGACGTTGAGCTTGAGAACGTCGCGGTAGAATTCTTCCAGCAGGGCCATGCCGCCGCCGTCGTAGTACCAGGCCCAGTAGTCGCTTCCGTCCATCCCGAATAGCGGACCGTGCGACATCGGAATCGTCGCCGTGTTGCGGCCGAGAATGTAGCCGAACGGCGCCATTCCGACGTCGAGAACGTTCTTCGACGTTGCGTCGAAGACCTCGAACGGCGGAACGATCGCGCCGGCCGGAAGCGTTTCAATCTTGAGCCGGCCGCCCGACATCTTTTCGACGGTCTCGGCCCACAATTTGAAGATGAGGTGGAAGTTCGCAGATGCGGGATGGGTCGATTGCCCTTTTAATACAAGGGGCTTGGGCGCCGGGGTCTGAGCCCGGGCTGGCTCTGTGAAGGTGGCGGCGAGTCCGAGGGCAGCAGCCACGACAATAGACGTGTACCTGAGCATTCTCACTCCTCCCTTTTGGCAGCAATTTCTCCTTGGTTGATGTTTTTTTGATTTTGTGAGCTGAAGTTACGGACGGGATGATTGCGCTGTCAAGGCGATATCTGTCGGACCGGCAAAGTGAGCCGGTGCAAGATGGGTACCCTCACTGCCATAAGCCAAGACAGCCAACGGAAGCAGTGACCGACAGCCCAAGAGCCGTCATCAGCCTCGACCGTGCGCCGGCCGGCGTGCCGTCACGCCGCAATCGATGACGCCGCGCTGATATCGACCAGCGCAATCGCATCGCACAATACATTGGCGCCGGCGCCTTGCCTGACGCCGTTCTGGGCGAGATGACGGCGGAACGCGCGCGCGCCCGGCACGCCGTGAAAGGCGCCGACGAAATGCCGCGTCATCGAATGCAGCCGCGTGCCCTGCCCGAGCTGGTTTTCGATGTAGGGCATCATTGCCTCAAACACATCCTTCATGGTCGCATGTGGCGCCGCCTCGCCGAACAATTCCGGATCGACATTGAGCAATCGCCACGGCTCCTGATAGGCCGCCCGCCCCAGCATCACGCCATCGACATGGGCAAGATGCGCCTTCGTCTCGGCGAGGCTGCCGATCCCGCCATTGATGATGACGGGCACGTCCGGCAATGCCGCCTTCAGCCGATAGACCCTGTCGTAATCGAGCGGCGGAATGTCGCGGTTCTCCTTCGGCGACAAGCCGTTGAGCCAGGCCTTGCGGGCGTGCACGACCAGCACATCGGCCCCCGCAGCAACGACGCCGCGCGCCAGCACGTCCAGCGCCACTTCCGGATCCTGGTCGTCGATGCCGATACGGCATTTCACCGTGACGGGAATGTTCACCGCACGCTTCATCGCCGCAACGCCGTCCGCAACCAGCGCCGGCTCCGCCATCAGGCAGGCGCCGAAGCGGCCGTCCTTTACCCGGTCGGACGGGCAGCCGACATTGAGGTTGATCTCGTCATAGCCGAAATCCTCGCCGATCTTCGCAGCCATTGCCAGATCGCGCGGATCGGACCCGCCAAGCTGCAGCGCGACGGGATGCTCGCTCTGATCAAAGCCGAGCAGCCGCATTCGGTCGCCATGAATGATGGCGCCCGTGGTCAGCATCTCCGTGTATAGCCGCGCACGCCGCGTCATCAGACGGTGGAACACGCGGCAATGCCGGTCAGTCCAATCCATCATGGGTGCAACGGAAAAGCGATAGTCTTGATATTTCAACAGTTTATCTTACTCTTCAATGGGATGAACAGCGAACGTGTGCACTCCAAACTAGACGAAATTGCACACGTTTGTACCCGTTTTGACCTCTCAGTGCACACATAGTGCACACGAAAGTCGGAGTGCACACGCGTGGCGACCTTCACACAAATGGCATCCGGAAACTGGCGCGTCCAGGTCCGCCGCAAGACCCGCTATGTGGCCGAGACCTTCCGCCGACGCAAGGACGGCGAAGAATGGGCGCTCGAGATGGAGCGCAATATCGACCGCAACGGATCGTCCAAGCCACGCGTGGCGCGCAACGTTCGCACGTTCGGCGATCTGATCGACCTGCACGATGAAGATATGCACGAAGTTGGAAAGCCCCCTCGCCGATCAAAAGCCGCTGTGATGGCGTCGCTAAAGACTGAGCTCGGCGGTGTGAAGCTGCCCGCGCTGAATCGAGAGCGGCTGATCGAGTTCGGAAGGAAGCGAGCCAAACAGGGCGCTGGCCCTGCGACGTTGGCGATCGATATGTCCTTCATCAGGACAATCATAACGCATGCTGCTGCGGTGCACGGCATTGAGGTCTCCGCCGAGGAAGCTCGCCTCGCACGGGTCGCGTTAAGTCACCTCAATCTGGTCGGAAAAAGCAATGAGCGTGACCGACGGCCGACACAAGACGAACTCGACGAACTGATCGAGTATTTTGAGACGAACCCTCGACAGTTCATACCGATGGGACGGATCGTCAGGTATGCCGTGGCAACGACTTTGCGCCAGGAGGAGATCTGCAAACCCGAGTGGCCACTGGTCGACATGAAAAGGCGATTGGTCGTCATTCGAGACCGAAAAGATCCGAGGAATAAGGACGGAAATGACCAAAAAGTACCTTTGCTCAACCTTACGGGCTATGACGCTTGGGAGGTCGTGCTTCAGCAGCGGATTGTGACTAGAGGCAACGGACGGATCTTTCCTCATAATCACAGATCAGTCAGTGCGGCATTCACCCGGGCATGCGATGAACTCAAGATCGATGACCTGCACTTCCACGACCTCCGTCATGAGGGAACGAGCCGTCTGTTCGAGGCCGGGCTTCCAATCGAAAAAGTAGCTCTGGTCACGGGCCACAAGGATTGGCGGCAGCTCCAGCGCTATACCAATCTCAAGGTCGAAGATCTTCTTAAGCTGCAATACGCGCAGCAGCCGTCGATGGAAGAATTCATGGAGACGCTAGCTGCATCCTAGAAGAACGAGCAGAGAGCTCCGGCCTACGTTCTCTCAGCCAGGAGCACAAGAAAAAGTCACTCGCGGAATCCTAAGACGCAAGATTTGAGCACTCTTGATGTCGTTCTCGGTCGTAGTTCGCCACCGATGCTGCCATCGCCTCGTAATTGACGAAGGCACCACCGAGAACCTCGGTGGCCCGATATGGGGAAGGGCTTCCTGTACGCTATAAACCCCACCAATGCCCTTAGCGGGTTCGCCTTTCTGCAGCGGGGCGTTTCGTTGGTACGATGAGAGTGTAGCCGATCCGTGGCTGAAGTCGCTGGCTGAGACCCGTCGCCTCGCCGCACGGTAGGGCCATTGCTACCAGCACGTCCAGGCGCTCATCGTCGCGATCGACCAGTACACGGAATCCGCCACATCAATTTTCCTCGAAAAACCGCAGAGCATTGGTTAGGATCCAATAGGCGACCTTTGAATTAGAGACTCGTTGAACTTAAGTATTGTAGAGTGCCCGCCACGGCTTTAACCCCGGCCGTGGCGGGATTTTTGTGAGTTGCGTAAGTGGTGAAGAGTAGCAAACTCGGCATGCCGGGGTTCATTAAGCCCCAGCTTGCGACCCTGAAGAGCAAGGCTCCCAAGGGTGAGCAGTGGATCGCGCCGCGGTGTAGGACTCTGAAGTGATATCGCCGTTCCGAACGGCTGCTGCAGCGTCTCCGAGCCCAAGCGAGGTGAGATCTGTGGTTTCTTGCAATGCAATCTGAGTGACAGCCGTGGGGTACATGAAATCCTCGCAATGAGCTGTTTGCGGCACCCCGCTGTCGCCAAACAGCGACCCAGCTCAATGCCATTACGATGATAATATTACATTACGATCGTACTTCAATCGCTGTTTTGCGGCTTTGCCGGACACATGTGCGTGTGGACCGTCGCGACAAATGACCGTGAGCGATGCACGGCTTTGGAGACACCCCCGATTCGCGCTGCCCCGGCGCTGCTGGCTTCATGCCGTACCGGCGGATCACGTTTGTCAGGCTGAGCAGAGGACCTCTGCTTGGCATCGACGGAGGTCCCGCTTGCCCAACAATTGGATCTAAACGCGGATTTGCCGGACAGTCTCGCTGCCGGTTCACTCTAGATGCCCGCTGTGGACGGGCTCCTCGGGTTTCCTATTCCAGGGTTCATCATTCCGCGAACTGAGCCCTCGACATTGACGTTGCAAATTCGCCGCTTGCAGGATGCGATCGTCCCTCCCAAGGCATCCACTCCCGCTCGCACACAGCGCGTTCAGTTCAGCCGACGTTCGTCGCCGGCAGATTTTCCTTGATCGGTCGGTGCACACGTCGTGCTCACGCCGCCTTCCAACTGATTGAAGAGATTGAACAATCTATCCAATCCATTCATGGGGAAGTTTGAGCTGGGGCCAGCCATCGAGAGTTAGCTAGATCAAGCTTCACACATCTCAGCGGCTGCTTTGCGCCGATACTGTTGAAAAAGTCCTTTTGGGACGGCGGACGAAATTTTCTAGAGCCGCTCATGCGTTTCGTGCGCAACGACGTGAGGGACCTCGTCGCATCTCAGAAAAACGACCACGGCCGTTCGTACCAGCGCTACGGCCCATCCCAACTGTGGCGTTGTCCAAAAGTCAGCATTTGCGAGATTTTTGAGGTCATTTGATTTTCGACTTTTTCAACAATATCCGCCAACAGCGGGCATTCGGACAACAGCGCTTTTGACCTTAGCGGACATCAAGGGATCGCCACGCTTTACGGCGAGAGGGCGGCACGAGACCGTGAATCGGAGCTACACGGTCAATACATCCTCGATTCGGATCGGCGAAGCGCGCACACGTTTGCCGGTCGCGTGGAAGATGGCGTTGGCGATGGCGGGAGCCATGCCGACGAGCGCGATCTCTCCGAGGCCTTTGACGCCAAGCGCATTGACGTGTGGATCCAGCTCCTCGACAAAGTGCGCTTCGAGTTGCGGAATGTCGAGATTCACGGGCAAGAGGTAATCGGCCATGTGGGCGTTGACCGGGCGTCCGTCGCGCGAATCGAGGACCGTGCGCTCCATCAGCGCCATGCCCATACCGCCGACCATGCCGCCAATGCATTGGCTCCTCGCCAGTCGCGGATTAACGACGCGCCCAATACCATAGGCGCCGACAGCACGGCGCAGCCGGATTGTGCCGACGTCCGGATCCACAGCCACCTCCGCAAATACGGCTCCAAAGGCGTGCATCGAAAATCGGGCCGCGGCATCGGGATCGCGTTGAGACGAAGCGATTGCCTCGATGGGTCGGCCGCTTTGGGGGTGCTTTCCGGCTTCCTTTTGCACCGCAAGGCAGGCGGCACGGACCGCAGAGCCGACCGAGGCCATCGTCCATGAGCCACCATGGGAGGGAGCGGGCGGATAGTCAGATCGTCCCAGGCTGAAGCATACCCGTTCAACAGGCAGTCCTAGCGTCTCGGCAGCAACCTGCGTCATGGACGTGTAGGTGCCGGGGCCCATGTCGCTTGCCGCCACTTCAACTTCGGCCGTGCCGTCCGCGAGCAGCCGCGCCCGCGCACTCGCCGGCGCGTGGAAGGCCGGATAGCTCGCCGATGCGACACCCATGCCGACCAGCAGCCGGCCGTCGCGCATCGAACGTGGCTCGGGTGACCGTCGCGACCAGCCGAAACGTTCGGCGGCGAGGTCATAGCACTTCATGAGGGATCGGCTGGAGAAGGGCCTGTTCTCGCCCTCATCGATCGCCGGCTCGTTGCGGCGCCGCAGGTCTATCGGATCCATCCCGAGCTTGTACGACAATTCATCCACGGCACATTCGAGCGCGAATACACCGCTGGCCTCGCCAGGACCGCGCATATGGTTGGGGGTGCCGATATCGAGTGGCAGCAGCCGGTAGCGGGTCCGCACGTTCGGCGTGGAGTACAGGAAGGTCGTGACTGACGTCAGAGCCTCCATGAACTCTTCGTAGCGGCTCGTCTCTCCGGTGCCTTCATGAACAATGCAGGTGAGCTTGCCATCCACTGTGGCTCCGAGGGCCATCCGCTGCAAGGTGCGGGGGCGATGGCCCGTCATGAAGAACATCTGCTTGCGCGTGAGCACGAGCTTGACGGGGCGCGCCACTTGCCGCGCTGCCATGGCTGCAAGCGTCACGTGCGGCCACGTCCTGAGCGTCGTGCCGAAGGCGCCTCCGATAAACGGACAGATGACCTGTACGTTTTCGGACGGCAGGCCGAAGACGGCCGCGACCTCGGCCTGTTCGTTGACGACGAACTGGCTCTTGCTCCACAGCGTCAGCCGATTGCCATTCCAGGCCGCGACGGTAGCATGTGGCTCCATTGGATTGTGGTTCTCGCGGGCGATTTCGTAGATCTCGTCGACCCTCATCGGCGCGTCCGCGAGAGCGCTGTCGGCACTGCCGCGCGCGGTGTCGGCCGGCAGCCTTGCATCTGGCTGCTTCCCGGCTTCCGGAACGACTGGCAGGGCTTGTGCATCGGCAGGATCAATGATCGGCCGCTCGGGTGTGTATGAGATATGTAGCGCGGCAGCGCCACGCTCCGCCTGCTCGATCGTGTCGGCGACGACGACCGCTACCGGTTGTCCATAGAAGCGCACGTGGTCATCCTGCAACACATGCAGCCGCTCCCCCGTGGCCGGATCGATGTAGCTCTTGTGGGGTGCATATGGCAGGCGTGGCGCATTGCGATGCGTGATGACTGCAATGACGCCCGGCATCTTCTCAACCGGCCCAGTGTCGATGCCGGTCACGCGGCCGAGACCGACCGTGGCACCGACGATCACGGCGCAGGCCTGGCCGGGTTGGTTGAAGTCGGCGGCATATCGCGCGACGCCCGTGACCTTGGCGCGACCATCCACGCGCGGCAGCGGCTTCCCGATCACGTTCGTTGTCATGCGGCTTCTCCCGTCATTTCAAGAGCGCGGACAATGGTTCGGGGCAGGAGTTCGAGCTTGTAATGATTGCCCGACAGGGGACGGGCTCCTTCGATTGCCAACCGGGCGGCCGTTTCGAACACTTTGCGATCCGGCGTCTTGCCGATCAGCGCTTTCTCCACCGCGCCCAGGCGCCACGGCCGCGTGCCCACACCGCCTACAGCGAGCCGCGCCTGGCGGATTACTCCCCCACCAACGTCGAGTGCGGCGGCCGCGGACACCAGCGCGAACTCATAGGAGGCACGGTCGCGCACCTTGAGATAGCGCGCCCGCCGGCTGTATGGGCTACCAGGGACCCGCACCGTGAGGATGAGTTCGCCAGGCAGCAGGGTGTGTTCGAGATGGGGCGTATCGCCCGGCAAACGAAACAACTCCTCGACTGGAAAGGAACGCTCGCCCCGCGGTCCCCTCACCTGCATCGTAGCTTCGAGGGCGACCAGCACCACGGCGATGTCCGAAGGATGGGTTGCGACGCAATGATTGCTGGTACCGAAAATGGCGTGGCCGGCATTGAGGCCATCGATGGCGGCGCAACCGGAGCCTGGGCTGCGTTTGTTGCAGGATGCATCGAGCATCCGGAAATAGGGGCAGCGCGCACGCTGGAGCAGGTTGCCGCCGATCGAAGCCATGTTGCGCAACTGCGGCGAGGCGCCCTCAATCAGGCTTTCCGCGACGAGTGGATGCAGGCGTTGTACATCGGGATGAGCTGCGACATCGGCCATGCGGGCGAGCGCGCCGATCACGAGATCGGAGCCCTCGATGCGAATGTCGGACAGCGGGAGCGTGTTGATGTCGACGAGGTGTTCCGGCCGCTCCACCTCTTCCCGCATCAGGTCAATCAACGTCGTACCGCCGGCGATAAAACGCCGGCCGGACGACGCGGCGGCGATAGCGCCTTGGATGGAGGCAGCCTTCTCGATCGTGAATGGAAGCATGGTCAGACCCTTTTGGCAGCGTCTGCGACCGCGGCGACGATCCCCGGGTAGGCCCCGCAACGGCAGATATTGCCGCTCATCCAGAACCTGATTTCATCCGGCGTCCCCGCATGACCTTCCGCGATGCAGCCTATTCCCGACATGATCTGTCCAGGGGTGCAGAAGCCGCACTGCAAACCATCGTGCTCGACAAATGCAGTCTGAAGCGGATGAAGCTCGCCATTCGCTTCAAGGCCCTCGATCGTCCTGATCTGAGCCCCGTCATGCATCGCCGCCAATGTCAGGCAGGAGACGACCCGCCTGTCGTTCAGAAGCACCGTGCAGGCGCCGCAGGCGCCCTGGTTGCAGCCTTTCTTCGTGCCGGTGAGGTCGAGCGTTTCGCGTAGCACATCGAGCAGTGAACGGCGGGGATCCAGGTCAAGCTCATGCGGCTTTCCGTTGACGACCAGGCGGACCCTTCCCGTGGATGCGGTGGGAGGCCGTTCAGATATGGATTGTGCGGCAACTTCCGGTGCGGCCGCGAGAGCGGCCACGCCTCCGACCGTAAGCAGGATCGCACGCCGCGATAATCCGCTACAGTTTTGTTCGATCTGGACGGCATCGTCGCTGAATGGCTTCTCGCTTTTCATGGTCGTCTGCTCGCCTGTTTATGAGGTGATGATCGTTCTCTGATTGCGACAGGATGGCCCACAATTCGACGCTCGGAAGCGGATCGGATGGTGCTGCGCGCTGCCGTATCAAGCGCAGCCAGCCTTCGCCTCAGATGAGCATCGTGAGTTAAGCATTGTGCGACGGCACGTACCGTTCGGATTTTGCGGCGACTATCGCGGTGTTGCGATGAATTGCACCGGCACTACAGAGAGCGTCGGAACCCCGAGGGGGTCACTCCGACAATCGTACGGAAAGCCGCCGTGAAGGCTGATGGCGTCTCGTAACCGACTGCAAGCGCGACCTGCGTGATACTCAGATCTGAATGGGTGAGAAGCTCGCGGGCGCGGCACATGCGTTGCGCGGTCAACCATGCATGCGGGGTATGGCCGGTCGACTGCCGAAAAGCCGTGCAGAAGTGAAAGCGGCTTAGGCCGACGAGAGCGGCGAGTTCATTGAGCCCGATATGCTGTTCGAGATTCTCGCGCATGTACGTCGTAACACGCCGCACCTGCCAGTCAGCAAGGCCCCCCTTTCTGACGGGAGCAGGCAGGCCGCCAAATGATGAATGCTCCCGGATCAGCCGCGCGCAGAGAAGGTCGATCGCCTGCTCCACGAACAGACGGGACGATGCACTGTCCCGCGTCGCCTCGTGACTCAGAATTTCAAGCAGCCCCGCCGCCGCTGGATCGGCAAAAGCGACACGCGGAAGAATTTCGACACGTCCCCCATTCGCAATCTCGTCGGCGCATGCCTGGAGGCGTTCCTGAGTGAGATAGACGTGCGAGACGACCACCGGGCCAGCAATATTCCAGTAGCCGTCAACGCCTTTCGGAATGAGAGTGAAAGCTTTCGCGTTGGTTCTGGAAGTCAAACGCTTGTTTTCAATCCGCCAGGATATCTCGTGCTGTCCTTCGTAGCAGCCGACGGCGACGTGCCCAGCAACGCCCCGCATGTAATCTTCTTGCAACCCGCCATGCGCCCATTTCGAGGTCAGACGCGTATCGCCGTGCAAAACCTCGGGCACCAGTACCGGTGGCTCGTCCAAGATGCGGGCCATCTCAATAGCGGCATCGGGGCCTGAGTGGTCCGCTCCAGCTCGGCGCACGCCGTGTGGATTCGGCGCAGCCCTGCTTCGGGAACGGAGCAGCCGCTGGTTCAAACTGTCGCCCTCCTCGAAGTGCTAAATTGCAATACCAATATGCAAAAAGACCCGGCGATTTGGTAGAAAAACATCCGCGACCGCTGGTAGGTGCCGTCCGTCGTCTGCCCATTAAATTGGTCAGCACATTGCGGTTCGGCGGCATAAGACCTCATGACGCGGTAGCTCCCTAGGCTACCCGAGCTTCGAATGACCCGCCGGCTGAATATGCACAGGATTTCGCCGCTCTCGACCCGGCACGGCACCTTATTACCGCCGCGACCGTCTCCATCTGGAAGAATCATAAGCACTTTCACGCGGCGCTGGGCCTTTCCTATCTACCAATGACGGGCTTGGCGGACGAGTCAGGCGCATCCCTAGCTTGGAACGGTGGTGTGCCGGGCTCCTGACCACTTTGCGAACGAGTGCTCGTGTTCCGGAATCGATAAATCAAAAGCGAGCCTGCTCGTCGGGCCCACTACCGCCAAATAGCTACCGTTTCTGGCAGGACTGCCTTAGGACTTTTCGTCGAACGTCCGCTTCGCGTCATGAGCGGCCAGTCGCAAATCGAATAATAACGAGTCTGCTTTTCACTCAGAAGCGGCCATCGCCCGCCCTGAT
>NZ_JAFCMC010000068.1:0-11015 GCF_018130085.1 Bradyrhizobium sp. AUGA SZCCT0169
GCCGGTGTAAATGTTGTTGCCCGCCAAATTCAGCGTGCCCGTTCCGGTCTTTATCAGTTGCCCGCCCGTTGCGCCGGCGTCGCCACAGGCCACGCCGTTGGCGCCGCAGTCGCTGATGACGCCGGTCACCGTTGTGCTGAGATTGTTGCCCCCGACCGTCACACGGCGGGCGCCGAGATAGTATTCGCCGCCGCCGGCCAGCGAGCCGATCGCAAGTGCACCATCATTCGCAGGACCCAAACTGTCGGAGAAATCGACGACCGCCACGGCACTATTGGTGACGGCGGCGTTGCCTCCGGTGCCTCTGACTGCGAATTCCAGCAGGCCATTGTTGGTGATGACGGCGTTCCCGGCGCTGCTCTGGGTCTGGAAAGAGAGAAAGTTATTGTTGATGATACTTGCGTTGCCGCCCTTGCTGCTATCGAAGAAGCGCGTCTCGCCGTTGTTGATGAACGTGGCGGTTCCTGCCGTACTGAAATCGCTAAACCGAATAAACGCCCCGGCGTTGTTGGTAATCGTGGCGGCGCCGCCGTTGACGATGCCGGCGTCATCGAAGGTCAACGTCTGGGTATTCGTGAACGAGTAGGCGGGCGCGCCGGCGTTGAATGTCCACGCGTCGACGCTGGTGTTGGCCGAGATAGTCAGGCTTGTGATGTTGGATGCACCAAAGAACGCGATGCCGGTCGGGACCGTGTTGGGATTCCAGTTCGTGCTCGTGTTGTAGTCGCTCGACCCGGGCGCGGCGAGCCACGTTGCGTCCTGGGCTTTCGCGGGCGCCGCGAGGCAGATCGTGACGGCGATTGCAATAGAGATCTGACGGTGGCGGCGACGCTGTGAATCCGAAGTCTCAGCCTTGGCTGACCTGGTTACCGAACCAGCGCCCAATCGAGATTCTTTTGCCATTCCCATTGCTCGTCACTCGTACGGCCGGGCGCTCCCTTGCGCGCCCTGACAACCGTCACTTTGGTTGTTCTACCTAAGCGAGGGCCGGGTAGCTAGGTAGGGCGGCTGTTCGGCAGCCAGGAACGAACAAAATGGCGAGCCGTGTGGCGTTTCCGCAACGGAAATGCCCTCATATCTTCCTAATGACTTTGGGTCGCAGACGACGGAACGGTTGTATTCTGTATCCACTCAACCGCATCGGTCCGACAAGTCACAGCCCTACCTCATCGGGGGGCGCGTCGCCTTCTCGAATGTCAAAATAGTAGCGTCGCATCGCCCGGGGAGAAGTTGGCGCGGGCGTTTGATTTCCAATCAGATGGAACAGGCCAGAGGTCGGAAGCAGACGAGCACCGTAAGAAGGTGACATCTAGATGTGCAACGGTAGCGGCAGCTACATGCCGATCTTTCGCCACACCCGGCCGTCTATAAAGTCCTGCAGGCCTTCGGAAAGCGCGTCGCGACCCGACGTCAGCAAGACTCGTTGGTTGGCTGCGCTCACCGCTTTGGAGCAAGCGGCGCCAACCATCGGACTAGATACGGGAACTTTCAGCAACGTCCGACATTTTAGGAGGGCAATCATAGCCCGGCCTTTGGCCGGGCTTTTCTTAGGCGAACAGAAAGGGCGGGTTCGCGCTTTCGACCCTTGTCGTCGACATTGGTGTCCAGCTAACGCAACCCGAGCGCGCGCGAAAGCCGCCTTGCAAGACTTAGCCCGCCCTAACCGGCGAGCTGGCGTTAGGAACGATTAGGCGCCATGCCGCCGACAGTATGCCCCTGCGTTTGATGCATCCTCGTTTATGAAGATCGATGCGGATTCTTCATGCGCTGATCCTTGTTAGCCCTGACGGCCTGTCTGCGTCGTCGATCAGAACGAAAAAGGGCTGGATGCTGATTTGCTCCAGCCCTTCATCCAGCCCTGCGTAGATGTCTGGTCAGAAACGGTAATTGAGACCGAGCTTACCGGTATGGACGCCCGGATCGCTGTGAATGCTGGTAAAAGTAGCAACCGGTGCGCAGAAGCCGCCTGTACAGAGACCGGTGGTATTATAGGTCTCGCGGGTCGCGATGTAGAGATACTCCCCTTTGAGGCTCCAGTTGCCAGCAAAGGCCCATTCCAGACCGGCGCCTGCCGCCCAGGTCGTCTGGAGGTGGCTGTTGTTAAGACTCGCGCTCGTCACCCCCACCGTCGATGCGTAGTTGTGGTTCTTCTCGACAAACGCGACACCACCCTTGCCGTAGAACAGCAGCCTGTCCACCGCGATACCCAACCGGCCGGCGATTACACCGTAAACATCACCAATACGGGTCGAATCAAAGCCGCCGGGCGAGAGGCCGGGGGGCGGCGCGTTGATGTCACGAACAGAGCGTTGCAGGTGGAGATAACCGGCTTCGCCCTCAAGACCGAAAACCCACTGCGATCCTGGCGCCTGCCAGTTATAGCCAACCGTGCCGCCGCCAATGAAGCTGCTGCCCAGCGAATAGTCGTTTGGCGTGGTCACACCGGCCACTGTAAACAAGCCGAAGCAAGAGGCACCAACCACGGTACAAGGCTCGGTGGATCTTGCGTTACGGTCGCCCGTCGCGCCTCCGACAAACCCGCCGATATAAAACCCTGTCCAGGTGAAGATGGGAGCAGCCATCGGTGCAGCTTTCACAGGCATGCGCATGTCTGCGGCCATTGCAGGTGCGGAAACGACTACCGCTGCTGTTGCTAGCGCTAAAACGATCGATCGCATTTGAATCACTCCCCAATGGATTGTCGACAAAGTTAGGGGAGAAATGTCGCTGCTGCTATGGCCTGAAGGCAACAGTCCCGCAAAAGTTGCATTGCCGAATTAGGTCCCGAGATGCGTCCGGCATCTGACGCTCGGCTTTTACTCAAACGGAGCCTAAAACCTTGAGGCCTTCTTCATCCAAACAGTTTGGGCCGTCGGAATGGGCGCGACCAGGAAAAGAGCGGAACTTCACAAGCCCCGGCGCAAGGGTCATCGGCGGCAGTGGCTGGGTTAAGTGCCCTCCGTGGTTTTGAACGTGCGGCGCGGTTCCGGCGACCAACAAATTCCACTGCTTAGGAGCCCTGATGCGCCGCTTCCTTCTCGCTACCGCGATGCTCGCCTATGCCATCCTGCCCGCGGCGGCGCTACTCGCCAACGAGCCTCCCGATACCCTTGTACGCGATGCGCTGGACGCGCCCTATGGGAGGGCCATGTTAGCGCGCTTTGCGGCTGCGGTAGAAAAGACCGCAGAGGCTGCGTGCCGCCGCGAGCGTGGGCTTAATTCGCCGGCTCTGGCGGCGGGTGTTCGCGACGTCATGGTGCGCTACGGCGTGCGCCTCGCCACGCTTGTAAACGGGAGTCATGACGAGGGTGCCGCTGCGAAGGCCTTCGCTGCGAACATGGGACCGGACGCCGCAGCAGAACTCGCACGATTGGAACGCGATCCTGAGGTAGCCCGGTTCGAGGAACTGGCGCGCCCCCGTCGGCTCGCTAGCGTCGTCACCCAGACATTCGAGCAGTTCGACCATTACATCGCGATGGCTAGCCTCAAGCTCGAGAACGTGACGCCGGTCGCGCGCGGCGAGCAAGAGCCGATGCCGGAGGATCCGACGGTGGCCACCGAGGAGGCTGTGGAAAAGTTTATTGCGCAATCCTCATCGCATGCGCTGCAACGCTATCTCGAACTTGCCGACCAGGTCGAAGCGGCCCGCACCCGAAGCGTGAACTCAGAGAATGTCCGCAAGCTTGAACCCATGGAGCTGTTCGCAAACGCGGATCGCGACCTTGCCGCGCTGTGTATCGGCAAGAAGTGATCTCCGAGGTGACTGCGCTGCGGCGGCGCGGAGATGCCGACAAATCTACCATAGAAGGGGCATCCGCCTCGTGGGTTGATGTCAATGATAGAGTTTTTATGGGGCCTTTTCACCCTTCTCGCGCGGGCGGCTATCTTCGTTTTCGAGACCATTGTGTTCGTCTCGAACTTAAAGCGCCTCGCACGATTTGCGACCGGCACCGACAAACTTATTGATGTACCCAGGGACCCGAAGACCCACTCGCCTGCAGCCCAGCGCGCACTCGATGAAATCGAGCAGCGCCGAACCCATGCCGCTCATGGCGGGGTGCGCGCATCATAGTCAGCGGCAAATAAGGCGTATGTCCGGGTCGTATTTCTTGAGCCAATTGGGCGAGCTTAGCGCGCGCGTTTCTGGCGGTCAGCCATGATGCGAAACTCCCATTTGGTGCACGGCCCGTCCGATCCCGTTGACGGCGGACCGTGCACAGGCCACTGCACTTGGAGGGATGATGGCCCGCCGAAGTAATCTCATCGCGACACTATCGTTCCTAACTGCAGTGACTTAAGGAAACTCGCCGCTCCTACGACTGCCGCCGCGGCCGATGCCCTGCAGCTTGATATGTACAAACGAAATCAAAAGCAGGAATGAGCGCCGCCTCGGCCTTTTTTTGCGCCCGCGGCCGCGAGGTACTCAAGACTAGAGCCCGGAAAGACCAATATCTTGCAGTAACTCGCGTTGGCACCCGCAGTTGCCTCAACGCGGCGTTCTGGGCGGCCCTGATGATGCTCCCCAGTCGCGCTGGGGCCGCTTGCCGTCCCAGCATGAAATCTACAAGTTCAAGCGTCTAGCGGAAGACGCCTGGTCCAACCTGCTTGCCTTTGGTTTCTTTTGATACATGTAGCCCGCCTCGGCGGCGCTCGTTCCAATTCGGATTGCGCGCCGGGGCGAGCGAGCTCTATAATGCCGGCCTCACTAGGTACGGCCCGATGCCTCGCATACTGCCATCGAAGTGCTGTCCGAAATGTGGGGACCGATGCGCGAGAGATGCGATCTGGGTGATCCGATGGATAGCGCTGATCCCTGGATCAACCAGCCGGAACCGCTTAATTCTCGAGGGCCGCAGTAAACTTCACATACGTGCCTTCGTATTTCCACAGCCAGCGGCGCTTGATGACACGACCTGAACGCGCAATCTTAGGGGCCGCAGTAGCTGCAATACCTGCTGCTATTGCGGCGGGCTGGCTGGTTCCTTCCGGCGCGTTCGTTTTAGCGTGGGCGATCCCGCTGGGCGGGATGATATTTGGTGCCGCTCTTGCCCTGCGCCGAGTGCCACCATTTCCATGGCTGGAAAAACAGCTAGACAAGGATGCCGCCAGCTAAGGCGGTCTCGGGCAATGAGTACAGTGAAAGGCGCGCGCGGTTGTGCGCTCAATGGTGACCGGGCGAACAGATCCGCGCCACTGTGCCGTACTCGCCGGCAAGCAGGTTCTGCACCAGCACACGGTAGTCGATGCCCTCATCGGTCTCGCGGAAGGCCGCGCCGCGGCTGAAGTCTTCAAGAACGATATAAAAATCCCGGTCCAAACGATCGTTTGGAATGATCGAAGGCGCTTATCACGCTACTCCACTGATGCCTGTCCAAAATAGGGACGGCCTCGCTGAGAATCGCGGCCTTGGTTCCCAGCCAAGTGTAGGTGGGCCCCGCGACCACACTTACGGAGCGTTCATTCGCGCTTGGGGTACCTCGTTAGAGGTATGGTCCGTATTTGGGTATCCAGACAGCCGTCACACCCCGGTAATATGGCTCGTATTCGATAAGCAGTCCCTCATTCTAAGGGAAGGTCTATGACTGAAGGGCGACGCTTTATACAAATCGACCCCTTAGACTGGCGCCTCTTGAGGGAGGCCGAGCGTCGCTGGAGAGTGGCTGCGAAGCGCTATAAGGCGCGAACTGCCTCCCAGGCGGACTTGGTCCGAAAAGGCGGGAGTGCGAACAGTCAGGAGAGAGGCACGACCTCGGGCTGCGGCAGGGTGCCGCCGGCGCTTTCCGACTAGGGTGCCGCTGGCCCGATCAGATCGCATACCGGTTGCGCCAGACCCTCCCCAACGCGCCGGGGGAATTCGCTTCCCTGGCTCTCAATCCTGCTTACCAATTCCATCCAAGATATCAGACCAGGCCACGCAGAAACATCGTCCACAGGAGCACGTTCCAAGTCGGCTTCATGTCGCACCACGCCGCAACGACCGGGAGGGCAAAACGAACAGGATCGGCCGCACGATCCAGCGCAGGCAGAAAAACCTGGCGTTGGCAGGTTCGCCGAAAACGACTTTTCGCAAAACGCCTATCATCACAAAGCTCCGCGCGGCACCTTTGCCGATTAGTCGCGGGCGTTTAGGTGCGGTTCAAATGGACGGCCGCAGCAGCCACGGCCTCGGAACCTTTCCTCGCGGCAACAAAGGGAGATAGGGAATGGTGGTCAACAAACCGAAGGCGCACAACGTCTGGGCGCATCAGGGGGAGTTCGCCTTAACCATTATCGACCGAGGGATTAAGGGCCTTTGCAGTGTCACCCGGGAACAAGTGGTCGGCGTTGGACGTGCCGTCTGGAGGAAACCGGACATTTGGAAACGGCCTCAGCGTCCCTAACCCCCGAGGCTGGGGCTGTTTCTTTTTGCATTGCCGGATCAAGCGAATAACTCCGCGCCCGCCGGAGTGAACTTCACGAAAGTTCCGCCTTCGTGCAGCTGCAGCCAGCCCTTGTCGATCGCGTATTTGAGGCCAGCGCTGTACTCGGCCGGGGTGGCCTTGTCGCCAAACAGGAAAGGCCCGTTGATCTTCTCGATGTAGATGCGCCTATCCTGGATGGGCTCGGATGCCTGGGCGTGTTCCATCAGGCGTCGAGCGGCTTTTTCCGGATTGGAGTAGGGGCGGGCGTCGGCGTACTTCATCGCTGGGGGCTCGGCGGCGGCTGTTCGTGATAATTAGGCTGCATCAGCGCACCGCGAACACGTTGCAAACGAATTTCTTCTCGATCTCGATTAGAACGACATCGTCACCCCAAGGCTCGGTAGTTACTGATACCGAGTGCGAGCAATTGTGATCGGCGCAGAATACGCGGACGCGGTGAACGCCGGTCGAACGCAGCCATCCCGCGGTGATTTTATCGTCCTTGTGTTCCATCCCGCCATTTTAAGCCGCGGGTCGATCGCGAGGTCGAGGCCAGCGACGTATGGCCGGACTGCCATCATGCGATGCCGCAGGCTTACAAGCCGGCGCGCGATCATAATGTCGTTTTCCCGAACGGGGCGTTCATGCACGATCATACTCTTAGGCGGCTCAAGGTAAGCTGAAGTTTTTTCGCCTTGGCTTGGACGCCCCAAGGCTTGCCGGACGGGCTGGGAAACGGCCCTAGCCTCAGGAGCTAGGGCCGCTTCTTTTTTTGGAACGACATGAGGGCGGCGAGATTGGACTAATACGCCTTCCGCATTAAGACTACCTATATCTCCGCCGGCGCCCTTGTGGTCGCTTTGAGGATGCCGGTCCCCAATTACTCGGAAGTTGCACGCCATTTGGCGCTTTTTAGCCATGATGAATAACTCAGCCAAGCCGACGCCACTGAAGATGAAGTGTGGCTACATGCTCAAGAAAGCTGGGCTCGTCGTCGATTTCTGTCGCTGACCGTAAGGTCACTGTTCTTCGTCAAGGCACGGCTCGGTGCGAAAGGGAGGCGGCCTTGGGCCCTCTACCATGTGTAGGAACCAATAGCGTCGTTTCGCGTATGCCAATAAAGAGAGTACGAACTGATATCGCTGAGCAAAATTTTGGAGCGCACAGAACGATTTGAGGCCGCGCAGTCGGCTGAAGGCCGATACCGCATGTTAGTGGAGGCGGTAACGGATTATGCGATTTACATGCTCGACCCAACCGGCATTGTCAGTAGCTGGAATCCGGGCGCGCGGCGCTTTAAGGGCTACGACGAATCCGAGATTATCGGGGAGCATTTTTCCCGATTTTACACCGATGAGGACCGCAGGACGGAGCTGCCCCGGAGGGCGCTTGAGACAGCGGAACGCGAAGGGAAATTCGAAAGCGAAGGCTGGCGCGTCCGCAAGGACGGCACTCGCTTTTGGGCCTATGTCATCATTGATCCCATTCGCGACAATGAAGGCAAGCTAGTCGGTTTTGCCAAGGTTACGCGCGACCTGACGGAGCGGCGGGCGGCGGAGGCCGAACTGCGGCGGAGCCAGGAACAGTTCCGCCTGATGGTGCAGGGGGTGACCGATTATGCGATCTATCTTCTAAGTCTCGAAGGAAAGGTCGCAAGCTGGAACGCGGGCGCGGAACGGATCAAAGGCTACAAGCCAGACGAAATCATCGGCCAGCATTTCTCCGTCTTCTATACCGAAGAAGATCGCACGGCCGGCCTTCCGGCGACCGCGCTTGAGACAGCTCGACGTGACGGAAGATTCCAAAGAGAGGGTATGCGCATCCGGAAGGACGGCACGAAGTTCTGGGCGAACGTCGTTATCGACGCTATCCGTGATAGCGAGGGCGTCCTGATTGGTTTCGCCAAAATCACGCGCGATATCACCGAACGGAAGAAATCGGAAGAAGCTCTTGAACGTACCCGCGAAGCACTGGTTCAATCGCAGAAGATGGAGGCAATCGGTCATCTGACCGGTGGCGTCGCGCATGACTTCAATAACCTGCTGATGGCCATCCAGGGCAGTCTTGAGCTGATGAAACGCCGCATGCCAACCGGCGACAGCCAGATGCACCAGTTCATCGACAACGCCATGCAAGGCGCCCAGCGCGGTGCCGCGCTTACGCAGCGCATGCTGGCGTTTGCCCGCCGCCAAGAACTAAAGTTCCAGGCCGTCGATGTCAGCGAACTGGTCGACGGTATGACCGAGCTACTGCAGCGCTCGCTTGGGCCAAGCGTCCAGATCGAAACTCATTTCACAGTAGGCCTTCCGAAAGTGTCGGCGGACGCGAACCAACTAGAGCTCGCCCTTCTAAATCTGTCGAGAAACGCGAGCGACGCGATGCCAAACGGAGGTACCATCATTATTTCCGCCCGTGAGCGAAACATCCAGAATGAGCCAGGACTTACGCCAGGGCGCTATGTGTGCCTCGCCGTGAAAGACGACGGGACCGGCATGAACGAGCAGACTTTGCGTCACGCAACCGAACCCTTCTACACCACGAAGGGGGTCGGAAAAGGTACGGGGCTTGGACTACCTATGGTGCTCGGCATGACTGAGCAAAGCGGCGGCAAGCTATATCTCGAGAGCAAACCAGGGGAGGGCACGACAGCCGAGCTCTGCCTGCCGGCCGCACTTGGCGAAGACGAGGCGGCAGAAACGGAAGTCAATCCAACCTCATCTCCGCCCTACCGCCGCTCTCTCAAGATTGTGAGCGCCGACGATGATCCACTGGTTGCCTTCAATACGGTCGCCATGCTGGAAGAGCTTGGGCATACCGTCTTTTCGGCGTCTAGCGGTGCTGAGGCACTGACGCTCATGAAAGAAAAGGGTAATATCGATCTCCTCATCACTGACCAGGCGATGCCGGGTATGACGGGAGCCGAACTCGCAGCAGCTGTCCACCGTGATTGGCCACATCTTCCAATTATCATCGCGACGGGCTATGCGGAACTGCCGGAGGGGCCGGCTCAGACCATTCCAGGCTTGCGAAACCCTTCTTTGAGCAGAACCTTGCAGACGCCATCGCGTCGGTCATGGGCTTCCCGCCCTAGCCACCTTAGCAAGCGAAGCGGGGCGCCGAGCTCTTAGCTCGGTATTTCACCAGATTTCCATCCGTAAAGTACTTCGCCCCTGAAGCAGGCAAGCTTCAACTGCGCGGAAGCCGAATAGAGAACGTCGTGCCCGTTTGTTCGTTGGAGGCAACAGAAAGATCGCCACCATGGGCTTCGACAATCAGCTTGGCGATGTAAAGGCCGAGGCCTAAGTGTGTACCTTGCTCAGCTGGATTCTTGACGTCCTGGCCGCGCATCCACGACTGGAAAATCATTTTTTGTAATTCAATGGGGATTGGTGTGCCCAAATTGTGCACGGCTAGAGTTATAATTTCGGGATCACTGAGTGAAAGCCTTACGGTTATAGGGCTCGATACATCGCCATATTGAACAGCGTTGCCCATCAGGTTGGACAACACCTGTCCCAAGCGCGCGGGGTCACAGTGTCCTGTAGTATTGCCTTCGTCGGCGACCACCTCAAAACGTCGATCCGGGTTTATCACGCGAAGCTCGTCCGCAATCTGCTGACAGAGGGACGCTATGTCAGTTTTGGTTCTCGCAAGCGGAATTTCAGTACCGAAAGATGAGCGCGTAAGATCGAGCAGATCGTTCAGAATTTGTGTCGCCCGACCCGCCGCCGTCCTGATTTCGGATACTACCTTCGCCTGCTTCAGGCTGGTTGTGCCGGACCGCTCAATCCACTGGGCCCCCATGGAAACGGCACTTAAGGGATTGCGCAGGTCGTGACCAAGGACGCCTAGAAACAAGTTGCGGGAGTTATCGATCGTCTTCGTATAGTGAGCTACCGACTCCGTTACAGCCTGATCGATTGCTTCGTTAAATCGCGTCAGATCCTGTAGATCGGTGCTGGCGAGAGCCTCATGATTGGTCAGCCATAGCTTGACGATGCTAGCTCGAAGCGCCCTGTATTCTGAAACCATCTGGTCAATATCAAAACCATCGGCAAGCCGAAGCGCG
The DNA here is from genome assembly GCF_018130085.1 of Bradyrhizobium sp. AUGA SZCCT0169. Lineage (NCBI taxonomy): Bacteria > Pseudomonadati > Pseudomonadota > Alphaproteobacteria > Hyphomicrobiales > Nitrobacteraceae > Bradyrhizobium > Bradyrhizobium sp. AUGA SZCCT0169. The sequence continues at coordinate 10,471 of NZ_JAFCMC010000068.1, forward strand.
GCGTGGATTTCTGCCGCGCTTTCAGAAAACGGGCCGTTGGTAGGACCTTTGCCACGCGATTTATCAAACTGCTCCCGCGGCGTTTGTGCAGACTCGAGATCGTCCGCAACAAAACCCAAAATATCGAGTACATGATCTTCTAGAGCCAGCTTCGACATCTTATCGCTGGCCGGCGACAGAGTTCGGGCGAAGTCGGTCCACTCCGCCACGATAGCGGCTTGGTTTTCGCGAATAAATTCTGCTAGCCGCCTATGCCCTTGCTGCTTAGTCATTCCGGATCGTTCAAAACGCCTCCTCAGAACGGCCTAGCTTAGCGGGCTTCCAACAGGGCGTCGACAAGAACCCGGGAACCATAAGGTCCATCATTGACGAGGCGACGGCGGCATGAGGAGCAACCTTTAAACCACCCGCCCGTTGCCCCGCATGACAGACACTACACAAGACAAGCGAGCATCGAGCTCTTCCCCAGAAGCCGGTCACAAGGCCGATACGGGCAAGCCGATAGAGACCACCGAGCAGCTGAGGATCGCAATCGACCAAGGCAA
>NZ_JAFCMC010000069.1:0-8878 GCF_018130085.1 Bradyrhizobium sp. AUGA SZCCT0169
CATATGGATGCAAGCGATCCGATCAGACCGTCAAAAAACTCTTGTGGCACGGGGGCCGTCCACATATGGGTCCCGGCTCAAGGCCGGGACGACGTAGCGTAACCCGGATCCACCGAGCGACATCCGGGGCTGGCAGAAATCCCGCATGTCGCTATGCTCATGCGGGCTGCAATTCACATCAATCGAGGCGCCCCATGCCCATCCAGCACTTTCTTCCTCCCGCCGGCATCAAGTCGCCGCCGCTGTCGTTTGCCACCCGCGTCGGCGATCTGCTGTTCATCTCGGGGATTCCCGGCTTCGACGAAAAAGGCGCGCTGCCCGACGGCTTCGAGGCGCAGTTCGGCAACGTCGTGATCAACATCAAGCGTATCCTCGTTGAGGCCAACGCGACGTTTCGCGATCTGGTCAAGGTCAACGTGCTGCTGACGCGCGCGTCCGACGTCGCCACCATGAACAAGCTCTATGCGGAAGCGTTCGGGCCGGCGCCCTATCCGGCGCGCACCACCTGCGTGGTGGTGGCGTTGCCGAACCCGCAGATGCTGATCGAGATCGAGGGCGTGGCTTCGCTGGCGAAACGGTGAGGCGATGCTGACGCTTTACTCCTATCCGGAACTGTTCGGCGTCGCCGACAATAACGGCTATGGGCTGAAAGTGTTCGCCTTCCTCAAGCTCACGGGCGTGCCGTTCGTCCATCAGCATGTGTTCGACGCCTCGGCGGCGCCGCGCGGGCAATTGCCTTACATCGTCGATGACGGCGAGACGATCGGCGACAGCGAGACCGTCATCGCGCATCTGGTGCGAAAATATCATCTCATCATCGATGCTGCACTGACGCCGGCGCAGCGCATGACCGATCATCTGGTCACGCGCATGCTCGACGATCTCTATTGGGTGATGTCGTATTCGCGCTGGAAGGACGATCGGTATTTCCCCGCGTTCCGCGACGGCTTCATGGCGCAGCATTCGCAGATCGATGAAACCGGGCTGAACAAGGCGCGGGACTACAACGCGCAGCGCTATTATTTTCAGGGCATCGGCCGCTACGCGCCCGACCTGGCTTACGCACGCGGGCTGGCTGACTTACAGGTGCTGGCCGATCTGATTCCGGCGGATGGATATGTGCATGGGGTGACGCCGATCAGCGTCGATGCCGGCATCTACGGCTTCATCGCCAATATCCACTTCTTCCCGATCCCGACGCCGCTGAAGGCGTTCGTGTCGGATCATCCCAATCTCGTGCGCCATTGCGAGGCGATCCACGCGATGGTGAGCAAGAAATCGTAGGGTGGGTTAGCGAAGCGTAACCCACCAAAGTCTCACCGCGCGTGAAGATGGTGGGTTACGGCTACGCCTAACCCACCCTACGCACCTTCTACCTCAACGTGATCGCGAGACCGCTCAAATCCGCATTCGCCATCAACCCGGTCTGCTGGCCGGCGAGCTCCAGCACCGCGCCCTTCTGGTTGGTCAGCACGATCGCGCGCGCGCCGCGGCCGATGGCAAGGCCCGCGCCCGCCGCGCCATAGACGCCGGCGACGTCGGACGGGCGATAGATGTTGCTGACGCGGCCGCGCAGCACCGTCTTCGAGCCGCCGAACACCAGGCCGTAATCCAGCCCGCCGGTGGAGAGCGCGTAGCGCCGGCCGCGAAAAGTCAATGTGCCGCTGCCGCCGGAGCCGCCGATGACCCATCCAGCCTTGTAGATCGTCATCGCGATGGTGCCCTCATCGGCACGGGCGACGGAGGACAGCGCGAGGCCGGCGAAAGCGATCAGCGCGACGAGCGCGACACGAATGGCGGATGACTTCTTCATGCAGTGTTTCCTTGAGCGTGGAGAGCGAGCGCCGCGACGGTGAATCAGATCGCGGTTCGCCGATTGTAACCGATTGACGGGATCGACAAAGCCTATTCGCGCCGCGCGATTTGCAGGGTTCCACCGCGCTTCAGGCTCGGCCATTTCCGCACCGCGGCTTTGAACCAATCGGGCACTCGCGGGACATAATTCATGACCGGGACATGACGTCTCGGGCGCCTCCCCGATCGGATTTCATTGCCTGGGAGAGCAGCAACCCCCCTGATATCCAGGAGACCCTCGATGCGCCGCCTTTGCCTCTTCGCCGCCACCGCCGCTGTTGCCGTCACCACGCTTGCCGCCATGAGCCCCGCCGAGGCCTCCTTCCACCTGATCCGCTGGCAGGATTCGGGCTTCTGCCAGATCTGGGACCAGAACATCCCGACCGCGCCGTATCCGGGCAACTACACCGTCGTCGTCGGCAGCGAAGTGCCGACCTTCGGCGATGCGCTGGTGCTGAAGGACGGCCTGCTGCACAACGGCACCTGCTCGTTCTGAGCGCACGTTAACGCTTCGATCAAGGCCGGCCCCACCGGCCTTTTTCGCGGCTAGAAAATTGAACCAATCACGCTTTCGCCACACTCAATGAATGCCCGGATCCCCATCGGGCGCCGTCCCTGCCAGCACGCATTGCGGGGGCCGGCCGACATTTCCCAACAGGAGACCTTTGCCCATGCTTCGAGTTACCGCTCTCAGTGCCGCTGCCGCTATTGCACTGTCCGCTTTTGCCGCGACCGCTCCTGCCGAAGCCGCGTTTCATTTGATCCGCTGGGAAGGCACCGGCGCCTGCCAAATCTGGGACGAAAGCATTCCGGGCAAGCCGATCCCCTCAAACTACAAGACCGTCAGCAAGCCGGTCCCGACCTTCGCCGCCGCGCTCGCAATGAAGGACGGCATGCTCAAGAAGGGCGCCTGCAAGATATAAGCTTGCGCCCGATCGACTATCATTGTTTCGTCGATCAAGGCCGGTGGGTCATGCCCGCCGGCCTTGCTATTTTGAAAAACGTGCGGCGCATCGCGCTGCCGGCTCCATGCTCGGCACACACCTGCCCCGCGCATGACGGCGGCCGCTAGGGGCTGACGGCCCGCAATCCGCATTCTAATATGGCCTCACACAAAAACAGAACCGTTGAGGAAACACCCATGCCCCTGCTCCAAAATCACATCGCTGTCATCACCGGCGCAGGCTCCGGCATCGGGCGCGCGATCGCGAAAGGCTACGCCAGCGAGGGCGCGCGCGTGGTGCTGCTCGACATGAACGAGCAGGCCGCGGCCAGCGTCGCCGGTGAAATCCGCGACGCCGGCGGCAAGGCGGAGAGCTTCCTGCTCGACGTCACCAGGCGCGAGGACTGCGTCGCGATCGCCAGGCGCGTCGCCGATAAAGTTGGCCAGGTCTCGATTTTGGTCAACAATGCCGGCATTGCCCGCCGCAACGGCATGCTGGGCGCAGCCGAAGCCGTGATCAACGATTGGGAAGACATCATTGCGATCAACCTCACCGGTGTTTTCAATGTGACGCATGCGTTCCTCGAACCGCTGCGATCAGCCAAGGGACGCATCGTCAATATCGGCTCGATCCAGTCGTTCGTGCATCTGAAGACGCCGAGTTCGCCGGCCTACACCGCCTCCAAGCACGGCGTGCTCGGCTTCACCAAGGCGCTCGCCGCCGAACTCGGCAAGGACGGCGTCCGCGTCAACGCGATCGGCCCGGGCTTCATCGAGACGCCGCTGAACGAAAAGGTGCGCGCCAGCAATCCGGCGCTGGTGAAAGTGTTCGTCGACCACACCCCGCTCGGCCGCGCCGGCACCGCCGAAGACATTGTCGGGCCCGCGGTCTTCCTGGCGTCCGATCTGTCTGCCTATGTCTCGGGGTCGATCGTGATGGTGGATGGCGGCTACCGGACGGTCTGAACCGACGGGACCCGATATTTGGTGCGGAAACCCCAGAAAAACGGATTGCCGGGTCGGGCCCGGCAATGACATATTTGCCTAGGCAACTAGTTCGCTCTCCCACCCACGGCAACCGATCATGTCCAACGCCCCGCATTTCGAGATCGACGTATCCACGTTCTGGGCCGATCCCTATCCGGCCCTGGCTCGGATGCGGAAGGAGGCGCCGATCGCTTTCGTGCCGCAGCTGGGCTCGACCGTCTTCACCCGGCGCGACGACATCTTCACCCAGGAAAAACGCATCGACGTGTTCTCCTCGCACCAGCCGGCGGGGCTGATGAACGTGCTGATGGGCCACAACATGATGCGCAAGGATGGCGATGCGCATATGTCGGAACGCGCGGCGATGTTTCCGGCGGTGTCGCCGCGCACCGTGCGCGACACCTGGGTACGCCAGTTCCAGGCCCATGCCGACCGCATCCTCGACGAACTCGTGCCGCAGGGCAAAGCCGACCTGTGCAAGGCGCTGGCGCTGCCGCTGTCGGCCGAATGCCTGAAGGATATCACCGGGCTGACAAACATGCGCTACCAGGACATGGACGCCTGGTCGCAGGCGATGATCGACGGGATCGCCAATTACACCGGCAACAAGGAAGTCGAGGCGCGCTGCCATGCCGCCACCGCTGGCATCGATGCCGCGATCGACGACATGATCCCGGTGGTGGAGAAACATCCCAACACCTCGATCCTCAGCGTGCTGCTGGCCTCGGGCCAGAACATGGAAAGCATCCGCGCCAACATCAAGCTGGCGATCTCGGGCGGCCAGAACGAGCCGCGCGACGCCATCGCCGGCTCTGTCTGGGCGCTGCTGACGCATCCCGAACAGCTGGCGCTGGTCCGCGAGGGCAAGGCAAAATGGCTGGACGTGTTCGAGGAATATGCGCGCTGGATCGCGCCGATCGGCATGTCGCCGCGCCGCGTTGCGAAACCGTGGTCCTATGGCGGCGTCGATTTCGAGCCGGAGGATCGCGTGTTCTTCATGTTCGGCTCCGCCAACCGTGACGAATCCTGTTTCGGCGACCCTGATCGATTCGACATCACCCGCAACACGTCGAAGAGCATCGCCTTCGGCGCCGGCCCGCATTATTGCGCCGGCGCCTTTGCCTCGCGCGCGATGGTCGCGGATGTCGCGCTGCCCGGCATTTTTGCACGGCTGAGGGATCTGCAACTCGACGACAGCGAGCCGGTACGGATCGGCGGCTGGGCGTTTCGCGGTCTGCTCAATCTGCCCGTCAAGTGGGACGCGAGCTAGAGCGCAGCGTTAACTTTCGCCATTTGAATCCGGGCGGCGCCAGTCAAATCGGCAAGTCAATGCCCGTACTGATCCAATCCTTTAGTAGCGGACTGTCGCGACGGTCAAGGAACTTTCCGAAGTCGATCTGCTTCGGCCTGCTCTCTTCCAACTTCCTCTCGATGATCCCGGTCGCGTATTGCCAGTACTCCTCACCATACCCTGGATTGGATTCAACGAGGGATTTCGCGAGAATTTCTACGTAAATCGCACCGATCGCCCTCCTCCAAAACTCTGGCGCTTTTGAATAGTCGGTCAGCGCGCCCCGCCGGCCATACCACATGATCCAGTAGTCCTCTTCTGCGGCAGCCCAGCCTTCAGGTGACAGCGTCAGATCAAGGCAGGGCGACCTGCACACCAACGGCTCCTTCATCTCCTTATCGAAGAAGAAGTAGCAGCCCAGCTTGTGATACCAGGAGACCCGCAGGAATTTTCGCACCTCATCCCGATCTTGCTGCAGCGCGACCTGCCGCGCTCCTGTGCGCTTGAGATCGGAGACGATTCCTTCAACTCGCTCCCGGCTGAACTTCTCGACCTCGAAAACCATCCCTTTGTACGTCGGAAACAACTCCTGGAGAATTACCATGATCTCGGAGAAAAAATTGCCGGCAATATTGCCGCCGCGCCAGCACTCCTGCACGCCAATATAATTTCCGTAGATCAATTCGCTGGAAAAGTCATAGGTGAAAAATCCTAAACCGACGGCCCGATCGGCGAGCTTCAATATGAAGTAGCGCGAGTCGAGCGTGTAAGAGATTTCCTTGCCATTCGATATGACAAAACTCCGCCGCACTCCGATATCGCCGTGCAGCGTCCATCGGATAATGTCCTGGGGATCATCCCTTTCGATTGCCGGAAACAGATCTTCATAGAGATCGAAAACTCCGGAGTCATAAAATGTCTGGTGGTCCCAAAAGTCCAATCGGGTGACCCAAATCGACGGCCTCAGAAATGCAATCGCCTTTCGTCACTGTCGACCTGCGGATTTGCATATTTGTCGACGCCCCGCACGTCGCCGAGATTGAAAGCCGTCTCGCCGGGTTCACCCGTTTCAAAATCACGCACGGGAAACTGCCGCGGTCGGACGCTGGCTTTTCTCCATTCCGCATCCTTGGCATAAATCGGAATAATGATGGGCCGGTAGTTCTTGCGTTGTTTTTGCAGAGCGACCGCCAGGCCAAGCTCTCTCTGAACCCAAGGCGAGTTCAGCGAATGCTCACTGACCACCAGAAAAAAGAAGTGACACTTTGAAATCCTGTCCCGGACCACATCTTGAACCTGGCTACCCAATTGAAGATCTTCGCCATACTGGAATACGGAAAATCCGGCCTCCTCAAGGACGCGCTCGTAACCTTCGGCCTCGTTGTAGTCCTTGGAGCTATGCGAGATGAACGATGAGATGTATCGCTGGGCGCTGCCTAAGAAACGCAAATTGACCTCCTAATCCGAGAGCAAAATTCCTGTGCTAAAATCTCTTTCGGTAGAACTATCCAAGTGATACTACCTTCAGGCATGGCTTGAGACAACTCGATATCGCGACGCTGGTCGTCTGGCCGCAAACCACGATGCTCCAGCGCTCGAACCGCATGCTGATGATTCTGCGCATAAGCGCGGTTGCGTATTTGCCTGTGATCTGGGTCACGTAGGCAACGAGAGACCTCCCTGTACGGGCCGAAAAATCGAACTGATATCGACAAGCTGACGACCAATCTCCACACACGCCAACAATGGAGAACGACAATGCTTGCTGAAATCTTTTTGCTGCGCCTGGAAGCCAAGTTGCGCTCGAACCAGCAAACCACGCCAGTGAGGAATCCTCGCTTCGTACCGATCGTGCTGCGTTCGTAACCGAACCGTCATCGGGGGCTCGCCAACGGTGACGCCTCCATGACGATTTCGTTGATATTGATCAAGATCGACAACTCAATTGAAGCCGTCATCAAACGTCTGATAAGAAGCCCTTCGGAATCATATTCGGAGCGTGCACGTGGCGGACGAAGCAGGTCCCCGGCAGGGACGACAGGGACCACAGGGTCCGCGCGGCGAACCCGGACGTCCCGGGCCGCAGGGGCATCCCGGACCGCCCGGCCTGGAAGGCCCGCGCGGCAAGCCTGGCGCGGACGGCAAGGCCGGCGCGCAGGGTAAAGCCGGACCGCAAGGCAAGCGCGGCGAGACTGGCCCGCAGGGTAAAGCCGGCGCGCAGGGTCCGGCAGGCCCCCGCGGCGAACCCGGACCGCCCGGCCAGCTGCCCTCGATCGAGCAGGTGATGCCGTGGCTGCATCTGATTTTCGATGCCTGGGAAGATCACCGGAAAATGCGCGAGCGCGAGGCCGCGGAACGCGAAGCCGCAGCACTCGCGGACACCGAACGTGAGGCCGCCGAGCGAGTGGCGCTCGAGACGGCCCTGCACGGTGATGATGGCGACGCTGATGATGACGACGATCGCCACAAGGACAAGAAGAAGCACAAGCGCAAACACAAGGACAGGAAGTAAGCGCGCCGCTCAGCGCCGCTGACAAACAGGCCCGCGAGCGTCGCCTACCATTCGCCCAAAGGGATCATGGGATCGACCTGGCCACACAGCCAGGCCGTCGCCAATCCGGTGAAAAACGTCAGCAACGCCCGGCCCAACAAACACGCGATTCAATGTGCGGCGCTGGGCCCGGCGCCAATATCCGGCAGCAGGCGCATCAGCCGGAAGCACCAGCGCATGACGCGATACCAGAGAAAACCCGCAATGGAGCCCGAGATCGCGAGAATGGTGATGATGGCGGGCTCGTAGCTTCCGCCCACCCACAGCATCCAGCCGGACCACAGCACGGTGAAAGCGATGGCGCTCAGTTTCAGGGGAATCGTCGGCTTCATGACACCCTCCACGGCAATCGGATGGTGCCAATCTATGCCCGGGCGACCGGCCGCACTGTGAGCTACGTCACGTGGGCTACCCGGGAAAACGCGATCAGGAACGGCCTCCAATTCAATTGCCGGGCGGCGAACGCAGCCTGTCTTATCCGAATCTCGCCCGCGAACGCTCCCGTGCCTTCTCGGCCTCGACCTCGCGGTCGCGGGCCGGCGCGTTGGTCTGCAGCGACGCCAGCAGGCGGCGGGCGCTGTCGGAAACCTCGGAGACCGCGCGGTTGAAGGCCTCCGCATTGGCCTGCGACGGCGAGTTGAACCCGGAAAGCTTGCGCACGAATTGCAGCGCCGAAGCATGGATTTCCGCATGCGTCGCCGGCGGCTCGAAATTGAACAGGGTCTTGATGTTGCGGCACATGGTTCTCTCCTCGGGGATGCAGGCTGACCATTCCAAGGACGAACGGCCGATGCAAAATCCGACAGTTTCGACTATTCTGTCATAGATTGAGCGGCGCGTTCACCCTCTCGGCAATGGCAACAGCGAGTTCCCGATGAGCCACGTGACCTACAAGATCGTCGAGCATGACGGCGGCTGGGCCTATACCGCCAATGGCGTTTTTTCCGAACCGTATCCGACCCACGCCGCGGCGCTCGCGGCCGCGCGGCGTGCGGCGGCCGAGCAGCGGGTGCCGGGGCGCACCGAGGTGATCGAATACGAAACCGCAGACGGCAAGTGGCAGACCGAGACCGCGGCCGGCAATGACCGGCCTGAGACCGATGTCGAGGACACCGCCTAAAGCGTGATGGCATTAGGTTCGATAGCCTGAGTTTTTGAGGTAGTTGGCACATTCCTCTGAGGTGAAGGCATCGAGTGCGCAGCCGATTGCGGCGCAGACCGCGTCGACAGTTCGCGCGGCAGCTTTGCGGAC